>CALEMG010000023.1 GCA_937910835.1 uncultured Alphaproteobacteria bacterium
CGACCATCCCTTCAAGCAAACGAACTTCCCGTCCCCGAAAACACGCCTCCGCCTGGCCGCTCATGAAACGCGATGTGCATGGGTTTTTGAGGGAGCATGTTTGAGGGGGTCGAAGAATTAAGTTCTGTTATTTTAGGAGGCTAACCACGGCACCTAGTTTAAACGGTTTTCAGCTTTCTTCGTGGCTTTCTCATATTTTTCACGAAGGTTATGGTTAGCTTCGGTCCACGCATCGATAGGAATTTTATTTTCTTTTATGAAAGGCATATTACCTGTGCAATATTGCCAGACCTTCATGTTTATCGGAACTATAGTTTCCCATTCCTCTACTATACGTTCCATGGAGCGGACCATAAACGGAAAGTATTTTTCTTTGTTGTTTTTGTCTAGCTTTCCGGCAGCAATCCCTTTCCAAAGTAACGGGAGGTCACCCAAAGACGGGTCTCCGCAGCGTTCAACTTCATATCTGGCTCGCGCCAAACCAACATTCATCCAATAAAAACCCTCTTCCAAATTTTCTGGCACCAAACGACGATAGGCTTCAAAGAAAAATGGTGGATTAATTTCATCAGCACGTGACGCAATCCATTGAATGACGATTTCGTCCATACTTTCGGGCAAAATCTGCAATGCGCTAAAATCAATCGTATTGCCGGCAGAACCTGGTGGCACCATAACACTGTATCGCCATGCCTCTCTCGCACGTGAAGCAAATTTTTCAGCAGAATCCTTATTGCTTTCGTTTGAATCCAGGTACCGAAAAACAGCAAAATCCGCCAACTCATTCGCGATTGGCAGCTCGTTAGAACCGAGCTCTCTTAAATCGCTAATTCCTCGGCGCACTTCGTTTTTATCATTATTGTTCAGAAGCTTGGCTGCATCAATGTATCGATCAATTACCTCCAAACTAACATCCTGAGAAATTGCAGTAACCTTGGAGCTGGCACTAGTTTCCGAGTATCTGCTCTCTGATGAAAGGCATGAGGTCAGTAATAGTGAAACAAGCAGCAGAAAAAAGAAACGCACGGAAAATCTCCCTAGGCAGAGCGATAGCTTTCAACTAGAAATTTGTCTTCTAGTATACTGCCATAGATAGAGTCACCTAATCAAGCAAACGCCTCTTCCCATGTGCCCTTTGTCGCGGCTTTTGAGTATTCCGTAGCACGGTTCTCGAAGAAGTTGGTGTGTTCGACGGCGTTGAGGATGGCGTCAAGCCAGGGGAGCGGGTTTTTCTCGATATGGTAGATTTCATCGAGGCCGAGCTGATTGAGCCGCCGGTCGGCGATATAGCGGATATAGGCCTTGATCTCCTCCGCTGTCAGCCCCTCAATCTCGCCGGTGCCGAAGGCGAGGTCGATGAAGGCGTCCTCATGGGTGACGATCTCGCGGCAGGTCTGGTAGAGCTCCTCGCAGAATTCCTTCGTCCATACTTCCGGGTTCTCGTCGATAAAGGTCTTGAACAGCTTGATGATGGAGTTGCAATGCAGGCTCTCGTCCCGGACGGACCAGGTAACGATCTGCCCCATGCCCTTCATCTTGCCGGTGCGCGGAAAGTTGAGCAGGATGGCGAAGCTCGCGAACAGCTGTAACCCCTCGGTAAAGGCGCCAAAGACGGCGAGGGTTTTTGCAATCTCCGACTTATTCTCCACATTGAACTGCTGCATATAGTCGTATTTGTCCTTCATCTCCTTGTAATGGAGGAAGGCGGAATATTCCGTCTCGGGCATGCCGATGGTGTCGAGCAGATGCGAATAGGCGGCGATATGCACCGTCTCCATATTGGAGAAGGCGGCGAGCATCATCTGCACCTCGGTCGGTTTGAAGACGCGGGTGTAGTGCCGCATGTAGCAGTTGTTCACCTCGATATCCGACTGGGTGAAGAAGCGGAAAATCTGCGTCAGCAGATGGCGCTCCGACTCGGTCAAGTTGTTGTGCCAGTCCTTCACGTCATCAGCGAGCGGCACCTCTTCGGGCAGCCAGTGAATCTGCTGCTGCTTCAGCCAGGCATCATAGCACCAGGGATAGGAAAAGGGCTTGTAGACCGGCTTGGCATCAAGAAGCGACATGGGATGGTTTCATTCTATAACGTAATCGGTTGGGAACGGCCCCGCCCTACTGGCAGGCGAGGCATTCTTCGTAATCGGTGCTTTCGCCGGCGGCTTCCACGGCCTCGGCAACAGCGGGCGCAAGGCTCGCGGCAAGCTCGCGGAGTTCCTTCGGCAGTTCCTCCTTCGTCGCGACGACTTCCGCGCGCTGCATGGATTTGGAACGGCAGTAATAAAGGCTCTTCACCCCCTGCTTCCAAGCCATCATATGGATCTGGTGCAGGTCACGCTTATGCACGTCGGCGGGCAGGAAGATGTTGACCGACTGCGACTGATCGATCATCGGCGTGCGGTCGGCGGCGAGCTCGACAATCCAGCGCTGATCAAGTTCGAACGCGGTTTTGAACACGTCTTTCTCATGATCATCGAGGAAATCGAGATGCTGAACAGAGCCTTCCTTCACGGTGATGGAGCTCCAGACATCCTCGTTATCCTGACCCTTCTCTTTGAGCAGCGCTTTCAGATGCGGATTGCGCACGTTGAAGCTGCCCGAGAGCGTTTTATGTGTGTAGCTGTTGGCGGCCGCCGGCTCGATCCCCGGGCTGGCGCCCCCGCAGATGATGGAGATGGAGGCCGTCGGCGCGATTGCCGTCTTGTTGGAAAAACGTTCCTCGAACCCGTAATCTTCCGCGTCCGGGCAGGCGCCGCGCAGTTTCGCGAGCGATTTTGACGCCGCGTTCACGCCCTGCTGGATATGGGTGAATATCTTGCGGTTCCAGACCTTCGCCATGACCGATTCCAGCGGCACGCTCTTGGCCTGTAAAAATGAATGAAAACCCATAACGCCGAGGCCGACGCTGCGTTCGCGCATGGCGGCGTATTTCGCCCGCGCCATTTCATCCGGCGCCCGGTCGATGAAGTCCTGCAAGACATTGTCGAGGAACAGCATCACATCCTCGATAAAGCCGTCCTGCCCCTGCCATTCGTCGTATTTCTCTAGATTCAGCGAGGAGAGGCAGCAAACCGCCGTCCGCTCCTCACCCAGATGGTCGGTACCGGTCGGCAGCGTGATTTCCGCGCAAAGGTTGGAGGTTTTGACCTCCAGCCCGGCGAGCTTGTGATGCTCCGGCATCTGGGCGTTCACCCGGTCATTGAAGATAATATAGGGCTCCCCCGTTTCGACCCGCGCCGTGAGGATACGAATCCACAGGCTGCGCGCGCTCACCGTGCGGACAACGGCATGATCATGCGGGCTGGTCAGCGCCCATTCCTCATCCTCCTCTACCGCGCGCATAAAGGCGTCGGAAATAAGGATGCCATGGTGCAGATTTGGCGTCTTGCGGTTGGGATCACCGCCCGTCGGCCGGCGGATCTCGATAAACTCCTCAATCTCCGGATGGGAGATGGGCAGATAAACCGCCGCCGATCCTCGACGGAGCGACCCTTGGCTGATGGCGAGGGTCAGGCTGTCCATGACACGGATGCAGGGCACCACGCCAGCGGTCTTGCCGCCCGCGCCGACGCCTTCGCCGATAGCGCGCAAGTTGCCCCAATAGCTGCCGATGCCGCCCCCTTTCGCGGCGAGCCAGACATTCTCTGTCCAGAGATCGACAATACCGCGAAGGCTGTCGTTCGATTCATTAAGGAAACAGGAGATCGGCAACCCGCGCGTCGAACCGCCATTGGAGAGAACCGGGGTCGAGGGCATGAACCACAGCTTGCTGATATATTCATAGATGCGCTGCGCGTGTGAATCGCCTTCACCATAGGCGCTTGCCACCCGGCCGAACAGATCCTGAAAACTTTCTTCGGGCAGCAGATAGCGGTCTTTTAATACCGCCTTGCCAAACTCGGTCAAATATTTGTCGCGACTATGGTCAATCTGGACCCGTGCGCCCCCTTTAACCTGAACAATATCTGTCAGCATGTCGACCGTATCCAGCATTCGCCTTAACCCCTTCTATCTTCGTCTCGTTACGCGGCGGATTGCGCCCATTTTTGTAATAAAATATCGTTCAATTTGCCTTATTTTTGCAACAATTGCCGGATAGGCTGTACTTCTATTCCAGTAATTACAACAATAAGCGGTTTTTACGGTCGTTAATTGAACTTTATTTACTGCCGATTTCGCGTGCGGCCACTATATATTGTATAAAGCCGCTTATCGCGTCAACTGCTTGTGGAAAACTTTTTAAAAAATAAAACTTGACGAATCACCAAACGCGCCTTCCGCCCATATTAACCATAAATATCGCCCGCGCCAGCCCCCATCGAAATCTATTTTCCCCCATCACTGGCGGCGCCTTCAAGCCTGAACCTACGGGATCGAGCCGCCCTACCCCTTCGCCTCTGCCCGAACACAAAAATTAAGCGCCGAAACGAATTTCAGCGCTTCTTCCATCTCAAATGAATGGTTCAGGAAACGGAGGTAAGCCGCTGGTTAATGAGTGACTTTCCCCTCCTCCGAGAGCGTCGATATCTTCTCTTTTATCCTGAGTTTTTCACGCTTGAGTTCACTGATATGCACATGATCTGCGGACGGGCTGGCCAATTCATTTTCGATTTTTTCTTCGATCTGATGGTGTTTTTCGGTCAGCTGTGCAACATGATCTGCTGTGCTCATAGTGTATCTCCTTTGTTAGAAACGACAGGATGCTGGCAAGCCAGCGCTAGACAACTCTATATTACAGAATTATGAACTGCATGACCAAGAATCAATGCCTCCGGAGAAGAATATTTTGACCGAAAATCGGATGACGATGGAAAATCAACGGCTTGTAATCGGCATAAGCGGGGCGTCTGGTGCGGGGCTCGGTATTCGCCTGCTTCAGGCCTGCCAGAATCTCGATCTGGAGACCCATCTGGTTATCTCCAAGGCAGGTGAAATCACCATCGCGCAGGAGACGGAAATGAGTGTCTCCGACGTGAAAGCG
>CALEMG010000024.1 GCA_937910835.1 uncultured Alphaproteobacteria bacterium
GTAGTTGATTGTTGCGCCCTTGTCGCCAGTTACGGTGGCGGAGGTGGGGAAGCCGCCGGCGATCTTGTCCTTCCAGGCGTTCAGGAACCAGGGCTTGGAGCTTTCATCGGCGAATTTCTTGAACTGCCAGGCCGGTCCGCCCATATAGGTCGGGCTGCCATAGATGATGGCATCCGCCTCGGCAAGGGTCTCCCAGACACTTTCCTCGATTGTTCCGTCCTCGGGGATCTGGATACTGGTTACCGTGGCGCTGTTAACACTGGCCGCGCCTTCCTTTACGGCCTCGGCCTGCTTGGCGGTGTGGCCGTAGCCGCTGAAATAGATGATGGCGATTTTAGTCATTTTTTAAACTCCTGTGGCTCGTGATAAGCGGATAAGTTTTCTGCGCTGATTGCCACGTAAAGCCTTTACTTTCTTTTTGCAAGTAGTTACCTTATGGTAAGTATTGAGAAAAATCGGAGAATGTTTCGATGTCCCCAAAACACTATCCCAACCTATGCCCGATTGAGAGCTTTCTAGGCCATATCATGGGACCCTGGACGCCTTACATCCTATGGCTTCTCTCCAATGAGGAAAGTTTGCGTTTTGGCCAGATTGCGGCGCTTATCCCCGATATCTCGGCCAAGGTGCTGACCGACCGTCTCCGCAAGCTCGAAGCCTCCGGACTGGTCAACCGCGATTATCAGCCGACAGTGCCGCCAACAGTTTACTATTCCCTGACTGAGCGAGGAGCGGAATTGCATGGCGTGTTGCAGGGCCTCAACAAGGTAGCGATCCGCTGGGATGAGGAAGACAGACAAAAAGAGGGTGATGCGGAAATTGCCGCCGAATAAGGGGCGTGATAGCCTGCGCATCTCATAACGATAATAAGGGAGGCCCGCGCCATGGAAAAAATCAATATCCAGTTCACTCTTTTTTCGGCCTTTTATTCACCGCTAATCTCGGTGATGTCCGGTGGCGTCTTGAAGGAAGAGGGGCTCACTCCCAACTGGTCCGTCTCCGCACCGGGTTCGAGTGCCATTGATGCGCTGAAGGATGGTAGCGCCCATGTGGTGCAGTCGGCCTTGAGCCAGGGGTTCGGCGCACTTGCCCGCGGGGAGACGATGACCATAAGCCATTTTGCGCAAATCAACGAGATGGACGGCTTCTTCCTGACGGCGCGAGAGCCTGATCCCGATTTCTCCTGGAAAAAACTGGAAGGGGCGGAGGTTGTTCTCTTCGGTGGGGGACAGCCGCTCGTCATGTTTAAATATGCCTGCCACAAGGCAGGGATCGATTTTGATAAGATCAAGGCGATTAATGTCGGCGGCGCGGCGGCGATGGATAAAGCTTATCGCGAGGGGCAAGGCCAGTATGTGCAGCAGCAGGGGCCGTTCCCGCAGCAGCTGGAGGCGGACAAGAGTGGTCATATCGTAGCGCAGGTCGGCAAGGAGATCGGTCCTTGCGGCTTTTCAAGCCTTGCGGCAACGAAAGACTGGCTGCAAAGCGACATGGCGCGGGCCTTTATGCGCGCCTACCGCAAGACGCGGGTGTATATGAACGAGACCCCTGCCGCTGAGATTGCGAGGGCGGAGAAAAGCTATTTCCCCGACATCGACGAGGCGGCGCTTGCGAATTGCATCGCCACTTATCAGTCGCTTGGTTGCTGGACCCCGCATGTGGAAATCACCGAAAGCGCCTATGAGGCAACGATGGATATCTTCGCATATAACGGCTTGCTGGAGGAGCGCTATCCGTATGAGCAGATTTGCAGCCTGCCACCCGTCTAAGGGATCAGGCTGAGAGCCACTGACGCCACCAGCATCACCGCAAAGAGGATATTGACGATGCGGCCGATGGTCGGATTACGGAGCACGCGTGCGAGGAGTGATCCGAAATAAAGCCAAATCGAATTGACGAGGACGATCACCATCGTCAGAGTCGCGATTTTGAACACTGTATCCAGCAGCAGGTTATCCGGCAGCAGAATGTTGCCGGAATAAACCGCGCCAATGGCGACATAAGCCTTTGGGTTGGCGATGGCGAGTAGAAATCCGCCCATGAAAGACGGCGGTTTGCTGGCCGTCAGGCCGCTGCCGATCACCGGCGCAGTGGCGATCCGGTAGGCAAGATAGAGGATATAGGCCGCGGCGAGCAAGCTGATCACGGTGGTAAGCGCTGGCTCAGCGAGGATTAATCCGGTAATCCCAACGGCAATAAGCAAAAGCACGCCGGTCGTCCCAAGAATGATACCGAGGAGATAGTTAATTGAGACCCGCGCGCCAAAGGCCGCACCAATCGCCGCGAGGCTTAACGTCGCCGGACCTGGGCTCCCCATCAGCGGTAGCGCCGCCAGCACCAGCAAAATCAAATCCCCTGCCATTCAGCCTCCAGCGCTGCTCTAGAACAGGTAGCTTAGCATTAGCACGCCGCCTGCACAAACCAGCAGGACGTGGGTGATCGACCATTTGCGATAGAGTAGTAACCCGGCTGCAACGGCGGTAAGGATCAGCACTTTCCCATCGAAGGAGGCGAAGGCCGGCTGCCAGATCGTGACGGGGCCGAGTTCCTCCTTCGTCACCTCCGTGAAGAAAACATGCAGTGCGAACCAGATTGAAAGATTGAGGATCACCCCAACGACCGCTGCCGTAATACCGTTCAGCGCGCGTTCCAGCCTCGGCTGATGGGAGCTCCAGTCGATATAGGGAGCGCCGGTGAAAATCCAGAGGAAGCAGGGAACGAAAGTCACCCAGAGGGTCAGTGCTGCCCCAGCGAGGCCGAGCAGGAAGCCGCCCTCGTAAAAAGCTGCGAGAAAGCCGACAAATTCCGTCACCAAGATGAGCGGACCGGGGGTTGTTTCCGCAAGGCCCAAGCCGTCCATCATTTCGCCCGCGCTCAACCATCCGAACTGGTTGACCACATCTTGCGCCATATAGGCGAGTACCGCATAGGCGCCGCCGAAGGTCACCACCGCAAGCTTGGAGAAGAAAAGCGCAATATCAGTGAGGATCGGCACGTTGGAAAATGCGGCGATCAATAGCACCGGCGCCCACCAGACAATCAACCAGAAACCGATCCAGAGAAAAGCTTTCGAGAGCGACCGACCAGCGGGCAGGGGCATCGCGTCTTGGGACTGGGACTCGCCCTTTCGGAAGAAGCCATAGAGTGCAGCGAGAAGGACAATCAGCGGGAAGGGCAGTTCCAAAAAGAAAATGCCGACAAAGGCGAGCGCTGCGATGACCCAGAGCGTTACGCCTTTAAGCGCGCGTTTCGCGACCTTGAGCAGAGCCTCGATCACGATGATGACCACCGCCGCCTTGATTCCGAGAAAGAGGCTGCTGATCAGCGGGACCGAGCCAAAATAAACATAGATCGCGCCAAGGGCGAGAATGACCGCCGCGCCTGGCAGCACGAACAATAGCCCGGCCATCAGCCCGCCGATAATGCCGTTCAACCGCCATCCCGCATAAGTCGCGAGTTGCATCGCCTCGGGCCCGGGGAGCAGCATGCAGAAGCTCAAGGCGTTGAGGAACTGCTTTTCGGTGAGCCAGGCCTTTTCCTCGACCAGTACCCGATGCATTAGGGCAATCTGTGCTGCCGGTCCGCCAAAGGAGAGCAGCCCGATCCGGCCGAAGGCGGTGAACAGATTGACGAAGCTGGGGATGCTGGAGATATGCTGGCCCGTTTGGGTTTCCGTTGTCATCACCTTATCCTCCAGCCTTGGGCGCGGGCCAGTCATGCGTTTCGTCGCGGGCATCGCGGGCCCAGCGGTAAAAGGCATCATAGAGCCCCATCCCGGCCTCAAGCTGGGCAATGTCATCGCGATACATACGCGAAATCCCGAGGGACGCGGCCATCAACCCCGCAGCCTCCGGCGCGAGGTCGTGACGGTTGGTGTCAGCACCCCTGATAATGGTGGCAAGATGCCGCATTGGTTCGTGATCAAGGGCAATTTCTCGGATCATGGTATCGAATGTACAGTGAGCGCCTTGATGGCTCCAGAACACATTGTCGATATCGAACGGCGTTGCGCCGAATTTTTCAGCAACCGACAGAACCTCTGACGGCTCGACGAACAGGAAGCGTGCATATCTGTCGACGAAACGGCGGATCAGCCAGGGGCAGGCGATGCGGTCAATTTTCGGGCGGTGCCGTGTGACCCAAAGGGTGCGCCCCTCCTTGTCACGGTCGGGAATAGCGGCGGCCGGGATCATCGGCAGGCCCGCATCGCGCCAGGCGAAGACACCGCCTTCCAGGCTTTCGCAGGCAACGCCGCAGTCGCGCAGGATCGCCGCCGCGCCCTGGCTAAGCTTCAGCCCCTTCTGGCAAGTAATGACGCAGCGCGTGTTTTGCAGTTTGGGGGCGAGGGCCGCAATATCCTTGAAAGGATGGCGGAAGGCCGCCGGCAATAGGCGGGGATCGAGCGCGTAATCCTCATCAATGCAGACATCGACAAGAATCAGGGCGTCGGGCAGGCCGACAAGGCGGGAGAGCTGGGAAACGGTTATTTGATCTGGAGACGTCATAGCGCCCATCCTTTCATCTGAAAAAGGGTTTCGGACGCGAAATTTGGGCTGACGCCTCACGGGGTAGTTCGCAAACCCCACGCATTTTTTGTGCGCTTTCCCTTGCCTGATGTCAACCGTAAATTTATGAAGATTTGCCGACGCGTGCCTCGACATTACGCTTTATATTAGCGAGCGCGATATCGGCTTCCTCGTTCATCCGGTTGATCTGGTCCTCGGTCGGTGGTTTTGGCCGTGAGGGGTTAATCATGGTACGCGTGAAGCGGACCTGATCCCCTTCCTCCTTGACGTCATAGCGGACAATGATCGTGCCGATAAAGTTGGTCTGGGTCTCGCCGATCCAGAGATGGGGCGGTTCACATTCCGTTACCACCCAGTCCAGCCGCGCCGGCCCGCTCCGGGTGTGCCATTCCTCAACGAAGGTATCGCCTTTGCGCAACGGGCGGTCGGGGCTGTCGATCTCGTGCGAAGCGGCGAGCCATTCGGGCCAGCTGTTAGGGTTGCAGACGTAGTCGAGAACGTCCCCCGCCGGAGCGCTTATTAATATACTGTGGCTACGTTTGAAGGAGTGGGTCTCGTTCATCTGATCTTTCCTTTTTATTATTAGATGGGATCATGTCCTAAAGTTCTTTTTCAAGCAACTCGAAGCCTATGCGGTCATAAAATCCGTGCCGAACATAGAAATCATGTGCTCTCCGATTGTGGTGCGAGACCTGCAACATCAGGCTTCCGCATTCTGCCTTGCGCGCGGTGGTTTCGGCGGCCGCAAGCAGCCTGCCGCCGATTTTCCTGCCACGATAGGCGTCTTCGATAAAAAATTCGTCGATATCGGCCATCAGCCCCGCATGTTCGAGGCTGAAAGTATAAACGAGGAGGAGATAGCCGACCAGGTGATCCTCCTCGATGGCGAGGTGAATATGGCCCATATCCGGATGATCGAACAGCCAGTCGAGATTGCGCCGGAGGCGAGCCGTGTCGAAAGTCTCGAAATTTTCATATCGCCAGTATCCCTTGATAAGCGGGAGCAGGGCATCGATATCGCTTTTTTCGGCCAGTCGAATCATCGGCGTTAGCTGTCTTTCACGGCTCTTTTGAAAAGCGCGCGGGCAATCCGTTCATTCTGGATTTCGGTGGTGCCGTCGACATAGTTGGCAATGCGGGCGCAGGCGATCTGGCGGCCAAGGGCGTACTCCCGGCGCAAGCCCGCCGCGCCCATCACCTGCATGCAGCGGGAGAGTTGTTCATCGGCCATTCTCGCGGCATATTTCTTTGCATGGGCGGCGGGGATTTCGGCCTCCGAGCCCTGTTCCACGGCGAGGGTTGCGCGATAGGCGAGAAGGCGTGCAGCCTCCACCTCCGTCTGGGCATCGGCAAGGCGCCAGCGCAGCCCCTGAAAATCAGCGATATGCCCGCCAAAGGCAGCGCGCTCGCTCGCATAGTTGGCCGCGAGATCGATCGCCGCCTCGGTCATGCCGCAGCACATGGTGGCAACATAACTGCGCGCGGCATTGACGCCGGCCATTGCCGCCTTAAACCCGTCACCCGGTGCGCTCATCATGCGGATATCAGGCACGAAATGATCCTGCAGCTTGAAGCCCCCCACGCCGATGGCATGGCCGCCCATAATCTCGAACGGCGGCACGCGAGTGACGCCGTCGTCGCGGGCATCGATAAGGAAGCCTGCGACCCCGCGCCAGCCTGCTGCCGGGTCCGTCTGCGAATAGAGGAACATCAGGTTCGCATGGGCCGCATTGGTGATCCAGGCCTTCTCGCCATTGATAACCCAGCCGCCGTCGACCTTCTTCGCCAGCGTTTTAATCGCAGAAAAATCGCTGCCCGCGCCGGGTTCAGTCAAGGCGGTGCAGCCGATCGTCTCTCCGGCCAGCATTTCGGGCAGGTATTTCTTGGCGATTTCTGCGGGCGCATCGCGGGCGATTTTCCCCGCAAGCCCCATATGATTGATCAAGGAAAAGGAAAAAGCAAAGCAGTCCCGCGCGATCTCCTCGGCGATCCGGGCTTTCAAGCGAAA
The DNA here is from genome assembly GCA_937910835.1 of uncultured Alphaproteobacteria bacterium. GTDB lineage: Bacteria > Pseudomonadota > Alphaproteobacteria > Sneathiellales > Sneathiellaceae > Sneathiella. Next base: position 6,535 of record CALEMG010000024.1, read on the forward strand.
GCGCCCGCCGAACCCACCAAGACTTTCCGGCACCTCAAGCCCGGCAAATCCGGCGAGGGAAGCGGCTTTCAGAATTTCGATTGGCTGGCGGCATTCATCCTCCCAGCCTTGCGCCTTGGGTGCGACCTCATTTTGGGCGAACTCGATCGCGCTGGCGAGTATGTCCTCTTCGGGTTGGGTAAGAGGCTACTCCATGATAACTCCCGATTCTTATTATTAATTTTCGAGACTATAGCGAAGCAAAAGGAACCCGCAAAGCGCGTTTTGCGAGAACGGGGTTATTTTGTGAGTTTTTTCTCCATATGGAAATTGGTGAGTGACACGCCGTTGCGCACCGGCTGCTGTTCCTTGAGGATGCGCCAGCCCTGACGCTCGAAAAAGGGACGGGCAAAAAGGCTGGCATCGCTATCGAGGGAGGGCATCCCTTCGGCGCGTGCATAATTTTCCAGTCTTTCATAGAGCCGCGCGGCCACGCCCTTGCCAATCCAGTCGGGATGGACAAAGGCGAGATCCAGATAACCATTTGGGGCCAGGTTCATAAAGCCGACTATCTTTCCCTCCACCTCGGCAATCCATGTCTTTGTGCCTACAAACCGTTTTCGCCATTCTTCTTTGGAAGGGATTTCGGGGGCCCAGGCTTCCCGCTGTTCTACGGTATAATGGCGCGCCGCGCCGCGCCGGACGCTCTCGAAGAAAAGCGACGCCGTTGCCTCCAGATCGTTCGACGAGAAGTCGCGAATGTGGATTTATAGTCGGCTCATAAAAAAAGAAGACGGTCCTATCGGGAAAGG
>CALEMG010000025.1 GCA_937910835.1 uncultured Alphaproteobacteria bacterium
GGAGTAGCCTTCCTTTGCCCAGGATATCTTGTCGAGGTTATCGCCGAACCAGGTTGCGCCGGAGCTGCTGCTTGCTACATCGAGCAAACGGTCCCGCGGGAAACCTAGCGCGTCGGCAGCATTTAATATCTCCCGCACGGCGACGACGGAACTTGCCGCCAGCATATTGTTGAGCACTTTGCACGTCATACCCTGTCCCAGTGGGCCAAGATGATTGATCTCGCTGCCCATGGCATTGAAGGCAGGCATTATCTCTGAAATAACGTCCGGTTCCCCGCCTAACATGAAGGTAAGGGTGCCATCTTCGGCACGGAATGGCGCACCGGACATTGGCGCGTCGATAAGTTTGGTATTTTCAGGGATAGATCTACGTAAAACCGGGATCAGCTTTGGCGACAGGGTGGAGCTAATGACAAGTATGTCCGGTTGCGTCTCGCCAGAGAAAAGCCCCTTGGTGCCAAAGCAAAGCTCCTCCGTCTGGGCCCAGTCGCGCACAACGGAGATGACCACCGGGCAATTGGCGGCAAGGGTTTCAGCATTCTCTAGCATGCGGTCGGAGAAATCGCCAAATTCCCTTTTGGGCCGTACATCATAGCCGTAAACCTCGAAGCCTGATTGCTGCAGGTTTTTCGCCATCGGCAGGCCCATTTCTCCGCAGCCTGCGACCCCGATTGCCGGTTGCATTATCATTGCGTTCTCTCCCAAGGTTCCAAAAACTATACCTGTTTCCGCTAGGAACGTCATTTTTTTCTAATATACGCCTGCGCGGGAAATTTCATGCATTGGCTCCCTTAAGCCATAGGAATTGGACCTTTTTAAAAGACCAATTTTCCGCCATGATAAGATTACGAAATCTTGCGTTTATTGCGATAAGGATAAAACCATGTCTCTTGAACTTGCCAGTGTTTGCCCACTTGACTGCCCCGATACCTGCAGCTTTACCGTCACGGTGGAGGAGGGGAAGGTCGCGAAGGTGCGTGGCTCCACCGCGAATCCGCTCACCAATGGTGTCGTATGCAACAAGGTCGCGCGCTACTACCCGGAATTTGTCCATGGCAAGAACCGCCTGACCTACCCTATGAAACGCGCCGGCAAGAAAGGCGTGGAGGATTGTGCACGCATCTCCTGGGAAGAGGCGCTCGATACTATCCATGAGAAATTCACCGCAATAATTGATGAATACGGGCCGCAGGCCATCATGCCCTATAACTATGCCGGACCGCATGGCTTGCTGGCGATGGGGTCAATGGACTTGCGCTTTTTCCATCGTCTCGGCGCATCGCTTCTCTTCCGCCGTTCCATGTGCGGCGGCGTTAAGTCGGAAGCCTTCAAGGGCACCTTTGGCGCGGCCGGGGCGATGCAGCCCGAGCAATGCGCCAAGTCAAAGCTGATCGTCGTCTGGGGCAATAACGTGACCTATTGCAACTTGCATCTCGCGCCAATTATCAAGAAGGCGAAAGCGGAGGGCGCAAAGCTGGTTGTGGTTGATCCGAAACGGATCAAGATCGCGGAGCAGGCAGATATGTATCTCCCGGTAAAGCCGGGCATGGATCTTATTCTCGCCTGGGCCATCGCGGTGGAGCTGGAACGCATCGGCGGCTTTGATCAGGTCTTTATTGACCAGCATGTTGAGGGTGCCGAAGAGTTCATGACAGAGGCCCGCAGGTATACGATAGAGCAATCGGCGGAGCTCTGCGGCGTCTCGGTCGAGGATATCCGTGCCTTTGCCAAGCTCTATAAGGAAACCGCGCCAGCCGCGATTTCTGTTGGCAACGGGATTGAACGCAACCGTAATGGCGGCAACGGCATCCGCGCGATCTTCGCGCTGCCCGCGCTTGCCGGCAAGTTCGGCGTTGCGGGCGGCGGGCTTGTTGGCGGGGCCGGAATCCTCTTTCCGAATACTCTCGATAGACTTCAGCGACCGGATCTTGTTCCGGAGGGGACCCGCACGCTCAACATCATCGATATCGGGCGGCATCTGGTTGAGGAGGATCTGGATATCCCGCTGAAAGGCTTGTTTATCTATAACCATAATCCGGTGATTGTCTCACCAGACCAGAATGTGACGAGAAAGGGGCTGGAGCGAGAGGATATTTTCACGGTCGGTTGCGATGTCGCCATGACGGACAGCATGAAATATTGCGATATCATTCTGCCCGCCGCGACCCATTTTGAGCATGACGATATCTTCTGCGCCTATGGCCAGCCCTATCTGCAGCGGGCGGAGCCGGTGATTGATCCGGTCGGGGAATCGCTCCCTAATACGGAGATTTTCCGTCGCCTCGCGGCCCGCTTCGGCTTTAATGAGGAAATCTTCAAGGCAACGGACAAGGAACTAATTGATGACGCCATCGATAACAACGATCCACGCCTGAAAGGCTTTAAACCCAGTGAAATCCCAGTCGGCACCGCGCTTTCCATGGAACGGAATCAGGAAGACACGATCCTGTTTCTGAACAGCATGCCAGGTACGCAAAGCGGAAAGATCGAACTGAAATCGGGCTATTTGAAAGATACATTCGGGGAAGAAATCCCGACCTATCATCCGGTCGAAGATAGCTTCCCGCTTTCCCTCGTCACACCGTCGTCGAACAAGATGATCACCTCCACCTTTGGTGGGGTGAAGGCGAATGACGATGCGCCCTTACTGGAAATGCATCCCGATGACGCGAAGGCGCGGGGGTTCAACGACGGTATTCAGGTCAAGGTCTATAATAACCTGGGTGAGGTCTTTTTGCCGCTGAAAATAAGTGACAATGTCCGCCCCGGTGTGCTCTATT
>CALEMG010000026.1 GCA_937910835.1 uncultured Alphaproteobacteria bacterium
GAGCCGCCCTCAAAGGCGCTGGAAAGCTTCCACCGGATCGGCGAGGATCCGGATCTCGTCCTTGTCGAGGGTGCCGGCAGTCCGGCTGAAGTCAATCTTCGCGCCAACGATATCGCCAATATGGGCTTTGCCGAAGCCGCTGACGTGCCGGTCGTCCTGATAGGGGATATCGATCGCGGCGGCGTCATCGCGCAAATCGTCGGCACGCATATACTGCTCTCCCCGTCGGAACGGCAAAGAACGAAAGGTTATCTTATCAATAAGTTTCGGGGTGATATCTCCCTCTTCGATGACGGCCTTAAAATCATGAACGAGAAGACCGGTGTTAAAAGCTTCGGTGTACTCCCCTTCTTTCCCGAGGCGCATTACCTGCCGCCGGAAGATGCCTTCTCGATCACGTCGCAAGCCCCGCGCGAGGATACGGTCAATATCGCGGTTCCCATCTTTTCCCGCATTGCCAATTTCGATGATTTGGATCCATTGCTCGCCGAACCTGGTGTGACGGTTCATATGGTGCGGCCCGGCAACGCCGTTCCTGCTGGCATGGATGTCATTCTGCTTCCCGGCTCTAAGGCAACTCTGGCCGATATGGATTTTATTCGGAGGCAAGGCTGGGATGTAGATATCCATGCCCATGTCCGGCAGGGCGGAACGGTCATTGGCCTTTGCGCGGGGTATCAAATGCTGGGCCGAACGTTATCAGACCCCTGCGGCATTGAAGGGCCCGCCCGAACCATAGAGGGGCTTGGCCTTCTCGATTTCAAAACTGCCCTCACAGCGGAGAAAAAGCTGGTGGAGGAGGACGGGTCAGAGCATCTGACCGGCAGCGCGATCCGGGGGTATCATATGCATGTCGGCCGGAGCGATGGACCGGCCCTTGACCGACCTTTCGTCACCCTTGCCTCCGGCCCTGATGGCGCGATGTCACCAGACAAGCGGATTATGGGCGGCTATCTGCATGGATTATTCGCGAGCGATGAATTTCGATATAATTTTATTAACCGGTTTAAAACTAAAAATGAAAAAATTGATAGTTTTGAATATCTTGTGGAAAATATTTTAGATAAACTCGCAGATCATATGGAAAGCCATCTTGACCTCGACGGCTTGCTGGAGGTTGCCAATGATGCTAGCTGAAGCTGTATATTACAAATGCGAGACCGAGAAGCAGCGCCATAATCAGACCACCCGCCACCCGATAGAGAAGAAGGGCGCGCAGGATATGCTCCGGCCCGATATCACGTACTCCGTTCTCATTCATCCATTGATCCAGAACTTCGACACCTTCATAGGTACGCGGTCCGGCAAGGGCGATACCGAGCGCGCCCGCCATCGCCGCCTCGGGCCAGCCGGCATTAAAGCTCCGGTGCTTGGATGCGTCCCGGAACATCGCCTTGAGAGCGTTTTTCGTATTCGCTCCCTTCACCAGAAAGGCAGCAACGACAATCAAAAAACCTGTCAGCCGAGCGGGAATATAATTTGCCGCATCATCGATGCGCGCGGCAGCGCGACCAAAGAATTCATATCTCTCGTTATGATGCCCGATCATGCTGTCGAGGGTGTTAATCGCCTTATAAGCACAGAGCCCTGGAAGCCCCAACAAGGCAAACCAGAAGATCGGCGCCACCGTTCCGTCGGAGAAATTCTCGGCAAGCGATTCGATGGCAGCGCGGGAGATGGCACTCTCATCAAGACTTTCAGGATCGCGCCCGACGATATGTGCAATGGCCACTCTCCCCTCTTGAAGGCTGCTGTCCAAGCCTACCATCACGTCCCGAACGTGAGCGTAAAGGCTACGCCAGGCAATCAGGCTACTCGCCAGAACTGCCAGCAAGATCATACCAGCCGCAAAGCTATAGCAAAGTGTCGCAACGAAGTACCCGGCCACGGTCGCAATACCAATGACAGCTGCGCTGGTTTGCACGCCCGCCATAAATTGTTGCCAGCTGTTTTTTTCAGCTTTGTTGGTGCGGGTTTCCATCACTGCGATCAACTTGCCCAGCAGAACAACAGGATGCGGTATCATCCGGTAGAGCCATCTCGGATCCCCTGCCAGCGCATCGATGATTATCGCCAGCAGGATAATCAGCGGCGGTGTGAAAAAAGCAGAGCTGGATGTGAACAATATGCTGGACATCGGCGCAACATGATATGGGCTCGCGGGCACGTCAATCCTGAAGTTGTTGACCCCGGCCAATGCCGCCCCCTAAAACTAACCCCGGCGCGGCATTTGAACCACGCAGAGACTGGAGCTTGATATGACGGAGAAATACGGTGTAATGGTCTGTGGCCACGGCAGCCGCGACAAGGGAGCAGTTAGTGAATTTGCAACTGTCGCGCAAGGGATTGCTGCACGCCTGCCCCAGTATCATGTTGAATCGGGCTTCCTTGAATTTGCCACGCCCATCATTCGTGATGGTCTGGATAAGCTCCGGGAGAGAGGCCATGCACATATCCTCGCAGTTCCAGGCATGCTGTTTGCCGCCGGACATGCGAAAAATGACATCCCCTCCGTCCTCAATCGGTATGCCGCGGAGCATGACGGGCTGACAATTTCCTACGGACGGGAACTTGGCATCGATCCTAAAATGATCCGCGCGGCGGGAGAGCGCATCAAGGAGGCACTCGCAAGCGCCCAGGATAGCGTGCCAATGCATGAAACCATGCTGGTCGTCGTCGGGCGCGGCGCGTCAGACCCGGATGCCAATTCCAACGTCACAAAGGTCATGAGGCTTCTGTGGGAGGGGCTTGGTTTCGGCTGGGGAGAGACGGTTTATTCGGGCGTCACCTTCCCGCTGGTGGAACCGGGGTTGGAGCATGCGGCCCGGCTTGGCTATAAGCGGATCGTTGTGTTTCCTTATTTCC
>CALEMG010000027.1 GCA_937910835.1 uncultured Alphaproteobacteria bacterium
TACCGTCGCAATTGGCAGATGAAGCTTGTCATCGGTCACGCTGTATTCGTCGGGCGTCAGCATATGTCCGTCCATCTTGACCGATCGCAGGGTCAGATGCTCGCCGTTCAGGCTGAGTTTCGTGGCATCCGGGTCATTACGCGTTAGCGCCAGCCGGGAGGTGACAAGTGTTTCCTCCTCCCCAAGCTCAACGGTTAGATCGACGGTCTTGATTAGGAAATCCGGCTCTTTGTAATCTTTAAGATAGATCGTAGCGGGCTTCGCGGAGGATTTGGACAAAGGGGAACACCTTCTACATGGAAAAGACAATTAATTAAAGATAACCCCCTTATTACTTTGATCAAGAGCATATGACGACGCAATGTTGCTGCAAATCGTCAAAATGTGAATAGCTGTACATCAGAAGTGCAGTTACTGCTTGCCTTGGGGGGCATCATGCCTATAAATCAGGCGGTTCGCCGTGATAATGAAAGGAATGCCCGGTTTAAGGGCGCAATAGCACGCGAGGCGGATACAACAACATAAACTTACTTTGAGGATTTTTGTCATGTTTAGAGGATCGATTACAGCGCTTGTTACTCCCTTTGATGGAGCGCGCGTGGACGAGAAATCGTTTCAATCTTTCTGTGACTGGCAAATAAAATCCGGAACCAAGGCGCTTGTTCCTGTTGGCACCACCGGTGAGTCGCCGACGTTAAGCCACCCGGAGCATGATCGTGTGGTGGAGCTTTGTGTCGAAGTGGCGAAGGGGCGTGTGCCAGTAATGGCGGGCGCTGGCTCCAACAACACATTAGAGGCTATCCGCCTGACGAAGCATGCGAAAGACGCGGGCGCCGATGCGGCCCTGATCGCTATGCCTTATTACAACAAGCCGACGCAGGAAGGTATGTATGCCCATTACAAGGCGATCAATGATGCGGTCGATATCCCGATTTATATCTATAATATTCCGGGTCGCTCCATCGTTGATATGACACCCGAGACAATGGGGCGTCTGGCGAAGCTGAGAAATATTGTCGGAGTCAAGGATGCGACGGGCGATGTATCTCGGGTCTCCTTGCAGCGACTTCACTGCGGCACTGATTTTAATCAGCTTTCCGGTGAAGATGGTTCGGCTATCGGGTTTAACGCCCATGGCGGGAATGGCTGCATCTCAGTGACGGCGAATGTCGCGCCGGAACTTGCCTCCCAGATGCAGGAGGCGAGCCTTGCCGGGGATAATGCGAAAGCCATTGAGTTGCAGGATCGCCTGATGCCGTTGCATCGGGCGCTGTTCCTTGAATCGAGCCCGGCGCCTACCAAATATGCTCTATCATTGCTTGGTAAATGCAAGCCGGATGTTCGAATGCCGATCATCCCGCTTGTGAAAGATGAAACCAAGCGCGAAATTGAGGCAGCGATGCGCCATGCGGGCATCCTGAACTAAACTAAAGGGTCAGATACAGCTATGGGCCGCACAATCGCGGAAAACCGAAAGGCCCGCTATAACTACTTCATACATGAAGAGTTCGAGGCGTGACTGATACTGCTCGTGACGGAGGTGAAGAGCCTTCGCTCCGGGCGGGCGAACATTCAGGACTATTATGCGTCTTTTGATTATGATGTCCTGTATCTGATCAATGCGCATATCTCCGAATATGGCCACGGTAACCGCAATAATCATGATCCGCTCCGTCCGCGTCAGCTTCTGATGCATAAGAAGGAAATCAAGAAGATTGCCGGCCAGATACAGAAGGCGGGCAAGACTCTCGTGCCACTATCGATGTATTTCAACGACCGCGGTATCGTAAAGGTGAAAGTTGGCCTTGCCTCAGGCAAGAAGCAGCATGACAAGCGCGCGACGGAGCGTGATCGCGACTGGGGCCGTGAAAAACAGCGGTTATTGAAAAGTAGCGTCTGACTTGTCTAGGCCGTCGCCTCGGCGGGAAGTGGGGTTGCAAATTCAAGCCCGAGAAAGTTATCCTGCACCCAGACTACCCGGCTTTTCAGTCCCTCGGAAAAAGCGCGAGAGGATTGCAGGACAAGCTCCGTGCCCTTGGGCAGTTTCCCCTGATACCAGACCTTCGCGCCCGAACGGCTGTAATCCACCAAGCTGACATTCATCTTCGTCTCATTAGTGATGATAAAGCCCGGCCAGTCGATTTTTGTGCGGAGGTGACGTCGTTTGTCGATCATCGCATCCATGCGCTCCCGATAGACGGGAATATCGCTATCGGACAGGCTTGCCAATTGCCGGGGCCGGTATTTCTTATCCAGTTCCCGCCGTTTCAGGACGGATTCATGTAGTTTTTCAGGCTCGAACTCAGGTGGAAAACCCTTGCTCGCCATCCCGATCGGTCGGTTAATCTGATTCTTGAACGGGTCATTGACGCCCTGGACTTTTCGTCGGTCCATCGCTATCCTGCCCGTGATATCTGGCGCAATCAGCTCATCCAGCTTCTTGGCATCGATATGAAGGCCCTGTTCGGCGGCGCAGTCCAGCAACCAACGCAACGCGATGTCGGAAAGGCGGCTGTCCCGGCGTCCGCCGACGATATTTTCATGGGAGCCGGGAAACCAGACCTGCTCAACGGCTGTTGTTGTTGGTGAATGAGCCCCGATCCAAAGGCCCGGCTTGAAACGGCTGCGCCGTTCATCCAGAGCGAGGGCTTGATATGCGCTCTCTACATTGGCGTTGATCTTGTGATCGTGAAAGGTCATCCAGCTTTGCGAAATCCGGTGCAGGCCGGGCAGGGGAAGGCCGTGGCTTCCGACCGTATCCCAGCAGCCGAGAAAGCGGATGCGCGCCGGTTGGGACGGAAGATGATCGGCGAGGGCCTTTGCCCCCGGTGTATCCAGGGCTTCTTCCGGGATCTGGCTGTATTCATATGCTTCCGGCAGGAGGTCGAGTTTTTCGGGCGGCAATATGCCGACTTTATCCAGCAGATCCGTCAGCCGACGGATATTACAGGCACCTAGGCCCGCACCGAATAGATAAATTTCGTCCTCCTCACCGCGGTAATTTTGCGAAAGGAATGTATAGCTATTAAAGATTTCCGCCTTCATGCCGAAGCCGAATGTGCGCCGCATCACTCTTCTGAAGAGAGCAGGCTTTGCTTCCAAATCATGCAGATAGCGGATTTGCTCATCGCCGTTTTCATTGTTCTCCGCGATGGAATGAAAGGCTAGAGTGGCATTGCCGGGAACGCGCCTGTTCTTGCTCCTGAACTGCGGGGTAATCCAGCTACCGTCACTTAATACCACAAGTTTTCGGGCCATAATCTTCCCTTTTTTAGCCAGATAATTATAGCATAACGAGTGTCACGGGCAGCTTCACAGTTATTGTCCGCAACAAAATCATACATTTTCTGGTTATACAGCGGCACTCCCTGCCCAAAATGCCAAATTCATTGTAAACGTATTTTGGTGCCTCGTTCTATGAAAAAAATGCGCCGCTTTTCCTGGAGGCAAATTGTGCAAGCAAATAATGGCCTTACAGTGAGTGCGGGAGCAAAAAAACACTCGCATTTGAAATGTAAGCCCATGACAATAGCAGCCATAGATTATTTTTGTGACGAGAGAGGGAAATGATGGAGTTTTTACAAAAGACGAAAGCCGTCTTGCTGGTTCTTATGCTGATCAGCCTTTCCGCCTGCGCGGTGGATCGGAGCACTGTTTCAGTTGACGCCCCAGAAAATATTTCTAATCCCAGTAATGGTGTGGAAGTGAAGCTTGCTTCGGTGACAGACGGTCGGGTTTATGAATTTCAGCCGGCGACGCCGGATATTCCGTCACTGTCCGAGGATGAAATAGTGAACGCAGATATCAAGGCACGGGCCTTTGCGAGAAAAAGAAACTCATATGGAAAGGCACTTGGCGACGTTATTCTTCCCGAAGAGCAAACAGTTGCCGAAATTATGAAAAAGGCGGTGGCGAATGCTTTTCGGTCCGCCGTGTATCGGGTGATGGAGCCGGGGGATGCTGCCTATGACAGGGCAATTCCGGTAGAGGCGAAAGTTATTCAGTTCTGGTCCTGGATTGACTGGGGTTTCTGGGAGCTTAGCGTACATAACCGGGCGGAAGTATTTATCAAGGCACCCACAGGTAAACTGACGGAAGGGCTAACTGTTCTTAACGAGACCGTAACTAAGCATGCTGCTGTTTTTGACAGCGATTGGCAGGAAAGTGCGGTGACAGGGGTGAGGGAAATCTCGGGAAAAGTTGCTGAAGAACTAAAGAAATCTCAATAGTGGATTGATTGCATTGAGGGAGTCGCCGGTCAGGCGATTTCCTCGGCGTCTTCATAGGGTTCGAAGTCGCCCGGATAATCCTCATAATCCTCCCGGTCAGGTTTCTGTCCGGCGGCCCGGCCGACCTTTTTCTCAAGGTTTTTCAATTCGATAAAGAAGTCCGCTTGGCGGCGCAGCTCATCGGCGATCATGGGTGGTTGTGATTTCACCGTGCTGACGACAGTGACGCGCACGCCCTGACGCTGAATCGATTCAACCAGCCGGCGGAAGTCGCCATCGCCGGAGAACAGCACTGCATGGTCGATATGTTTCGCCAGCTCCATCATGTCGATGGCCAACTCGATATCCATATTGCCTTTGTATTTCCGGCGACCAGCGGAATCGGTGAACTCCTTGGTCGGTTTGGTGACCATGGTGTAGCCGTTATAATCGAGCCAGTCGACGAGGGGGCGAATGGGGGAATATTCCTGATCTTCAATCAGAGCGGTATAATAGAATGCACGGACCAAGCGGCCTTGCGAAGCAAATTCGCCGAGTAATCTTTTATAATCGATGTCGAAACCAAGCGCCCGGGCGGCCGCGTATAAGTTGGAGCCATCGATGAAAAGAGCGATCCGCTCCTCAGAATAAAAAGGCATTACCAATTCCGCATTTAGTATTATAAATTGTTCTTCGTGTGTGTGCTTTCGCTCCCTAATCTTCCATCAATAGCAAAATTATTTGGTTTTCTCTAGATAAGAATTGCATGTCATCGTGATGATTGTGATGAAATAATGCGGAAAACGAGGTATTTTCATGGATTTTGAGGAAAGTTTTAGGTGATATTGATTGGATTAGGGGCAAATATGCCACATCCGGACTATGGTGATCCGGTCAACACATTGGGTGAGGCAGTCCACCGTCTTCGCAAGATTGTCCATGTTTCGCGTCAATCCAGCTGGTATCGCTCTGCCCCGGTACCGATCTCTGATCAACCGTGGTTTGTGAATGCCGTGCTCGTCGTTGAAACGGAAATGTCCGAAATTGACCTGTTGCAGGCCCTGCACAGGACCGAGCGTGAATTCGGCCGCGTTCGTCGTCAGCGGTGGGAGGCACGCGTGCTCGATCTGGATTTGCTCGCCTATCATGATCTGGTAACGGAAAATCAGGATCAGGCGGCTGGTCCTGTGCTACCACATCCCCATATGCAGGGGCGGGCATTTGTCCTTGCGCCAATCTCTGAAATCGCGCCAGAATGGCGGCATCCGATAAGCCGGTTACGGGCGTCGGAACTGCTTAAAATATTGCCGTCTGAGCAGCCATTTGATGTTGTCGGCGTATAGGATATCCCTCGCTGATGCGGAAAAGCGACTAAATGGCCTAAAAGTGCCATATTTCAATGGCTTTTTATGTCAGTTTATCTTGCTATCCGTAGCGCAAACGCATATGTAATAAGCTAATCACAGACAATTGGAGTTACTGTAAATGGCACGCGTCACTGTTGAAGATTGCGTTGAAAGAGTTCCGAACCGTTTTGAGATCGTTCTGCTGGCCGCCCGCCGGGCGCGGGAAATTGCTGCGGGCTCGATGCTGACCGTCGATCGGGATAATGATAAAAACCCGGTCGTTTCTCTTCGCGAGATCGGGGATGGCACGATTGAGCTTGATGAACTGAAAGACAATCTTGTGCATTCGCTGCAGCGCCGCGTCGAGGTCGATGAGCCGGAAGAAGACAACATGGCCGCCCTGATGAGTGCCAGTAACGAATGGGCCGGCGTTATTCAGGAAAATACCGCCGTTGATACTTTCTCAGCCGATGAGGTCGGCGCAACGGGCGGGGATGCTCCGGCAGCAGGAACGGATGCCGATGAACCCGTCGCCGAGAGCTGATTGGAACACAGGTAAAGCCCGGCATTTACAACTCGTATGTGAGACGGAAATGCCGGGATCGGCGAGTTTGAGTATCAGAGATCGTATCAGTTTTTTCAGTTTTATTAGTCAGCGGGAGGGGAGCGGCCATTAACGATCCTGTAAACGCTGATGCTTCGCCAGGTTGAACTTGTTGATCGTGTTTTAAGTTATGATCCGCAAGCCGATGAGGATCTTCTCAATCGGGCGTATATTTTTACTATCAAGACCCATGGCAGTCAGGTTCGGGCCTCGGGCGATCCTTATTTTTCTCACCCGATCGAAGTTGCCGGTATCCTGACCGAGTTGAAACTTGACACCGCGACAATTGTGACTGCCCTTTTGCATGACACGATCGAGGATACGGTCGCCACGAAAGAGGAGATCGAGGAAACGTTCGGCAGCGAGATTGCCGGGCTTGTCGACGGGGTGACAAAGCTTTCCCAGATTGAGCTTCAGTCGGACCAGACCAAGCAAGGTGAGAATTTCCGCAAGCTCCTTCTGGCTATGTCCAACGATATCCGGGTATTGTTGGTTAAGCTGGCGGATCGACTGCATAACAAGCGGACCCTGCATTTCATCAAGAACCCGGAAAAGCGTAAGCGTATCGCCACCGAGACGATGGAGATTTATGCGCCGCTCGCTGAGCGGATTGGCATGCAAGGCTTTCGCGATGATCTGGAAGATCTTGCTTTTATCGAACTCAATAACGAGGCCCGAAAGTCGATCAAGCGGCGGCTGGAGTATCTGCGCGCGGAAGGGGAGGACTTGGTCGAGCGGATCGTGGATACGCTAGAAGAGGATGTCAGATCGGATAATGTCGCGGCGGAAATCTACGGCCGGGAAAAACGGTTTTACTCGATCTGGCGCAAGATGGAGAAAAACAATGTCTCTTTCGAGCAGCTAGCCGATATCATCGCCTTTCGCATCGTTGTGGAGACGGTGGAGGATTGCTATCACGTGCTCGGCATCCTGCATGCTAAATATTCCATGGTGCCGGGGCGCTTCAAGGACTATATCTCCATCCCGAAGCGCAACAACTACCGCTCCCTCCATACAACGATTATCGGGCCGGAAAAGCAGCGCATCGAAGTGCAGATCCGCACAAGAGAAATGCATCAGACCAATGAATATGGTGTTGCGGCGCATTGGCAGTACAAGGAAAACCTCCAGAATGTGAAGGAGGGCAAGCAGTACCGCTGGCTTCGCGAGTTGCTGGAAATTCTGGAAAATACGGTCGATCCGGACGAATTCCTCGAACATACGAAACTCAGCATGTTCCAGGATCAGGTTTTCTGCTTCACTCCCAAGGGCGATCTGATTTCCTTACCCTCAGGCAGCAGCCCCGTCGATTTTGCCTATGCGGTTCACACGGATGTCGGCAACACCTGCGTCGGCGCCAAGATCAACAGCCGTCAGGTGCCGCTCCGGACTCCGCTCAGGAACGGGGACCAGGTCGAGATATTGCGATCCAAAAACCAGACCCCCTCGCCAACATGGGAAAGCTTTGTCGTCAGCGGCAAGGCGCGCTCCGCCATTCGCCGTTTCACCCGGATGAAGCAGCGTGGTCAGTATATCGAACTTGGCAAGGCTATCGCTGAGAAGGCATTTCGAGTTGAAGGAAAGCGGTTTGCTGAGAAGGCATTACAGACTGCTGTTAAAGTCTGGAACCAGGAAAATACCGCCGATGTCTATTATATGCTCGGCGACGGCTCTCGTACCGGCAGGCAGCTGATAGATGTTATCTTTCACGGCGAGACCCGCAAGCCCGTGGAAGATAACGTCGTTCCGCTCAGCCGGAGCAAATCGAAATCCGAGCGCAGCAAGAAACAGCATTCAATTCCCATTCGCGGCCTGATTCCCGGCATGGCTATGCATCTTGCGGGTTGTTGTCATCCGCTTCCCGGTGATCGCATCGTGGGAATTGTGAGTACGGGCCGCGGCGTGACGATCCACACCATCGATTGCGACACACTGGAGCAGTTTGCTGAGGTGCCTGAGCGCTGGCTGGATGTCAGCTGGGATGAGGAAAATCAGCAGGCCGCACTTCCTGTTGGCCGTATTTCGATTATTATGGCGAATGAGCCTGGCGCACTTTCCGGGATCACCTCGACGATTGCGTCTAATAACGGCAACATAAACAATTTATCTATCGTCAATCGAAGTCAGGATTTTTTCGAAATGCTGATTGATATTCAAGTCAAGGATGTCCGCCATTTGACCAACATTATCGCGGCACTGCGAGCTGATCCGGTGATCAGTTCCGTGGAAAGGTCGGCCGGCTAGTTTAATCGGGCAAAAAAAGAAGAGGGGAATATGAAAGAGGAAGAAATCCTGTCCCATTTCCGGGAAACGAATGCCTTGCTGGAAGGGCATTTCCTATTGAGCTCCGGCTTGCATTCCGATCGTTACCTGCAATGCGCTAAGGTATTGATGTATCCGGACCGGGCAGCCGCGCTCTGCCGGGCACTCGCGGATAAGGTAGATGCTACGCTTGGGGAAAAGGCCGCAGATATTGTTGTAGCGCCAGCCATGGGCGGAATTATCGTCGGATATGAGCTTGCCCGCCAACTGGGTGTTCCCGGTATCTTCACCGAGCGGGAAAACGGCGTTTTCACGCTGCGTCGCGGCTTCGCCCTTGAGCCCGGCACGCGGGTCATCATGTCTGAGGATATTGTTACGACAGGTAAATCCAGCCGGGAATGCATCGAAGCAATTCGCGGGGCGGGTGGCGAAGTCGTCGGAGCAACGTGCTTGATTGACCGTTCCAACGGGAGCGCCGATGTCGGGGTTCCGCTGATTTCCCTGCTGAAAATGGACGTGAAAACATACGAAGCTGATAAGTTGCCGTCGGAGCTTGCTGCAACTCCCGCGATAAAGCCGGGCAGCCGCAATCTCAAATAGTCTAACGTGAGTGCCGCTTGAATGTTCCGTCGCCGCAAAAAACCGACAAGAATAAAACAACTCGCTGATTTTGTCTGGCCGGCCATCGGGTTTCGGCGTTCATCAAAATATGTCGGCTATCGGCTTGTTCGTCTGAACGGCTCCCCCTACAGCCTGGCGGCCGGCTTTGCCTTCGGCGCGGCGATTTCTTTCACCCCCTTTGTCGGGCTGCATTTTGTTTTGAGTGCGCTTCTGGCGTGGGTCTTCCGGGCCAGTATTTTGGCCTCTGCGCTCGGAACGGCAGTTGGCAACCCCTGGACCTTTCCCTTTATCTGGACAATGCTGTATCAGACGGGGCGCTGGATTCTAGGGGACGCGCCCGGGGATGCGGAACTTTCCGATGCCAGCTTCAAGGCATTTTTTGACGGTGTCCTCGCGGGCCATTGGGCCCATGTTTCGCATATTTTCTATGAAATTATTCACCCGATGCTGATTTCCTTCCTGCCGATCTCCATATTGGTTTGGATCATTTTTTTCTATCCATTGCAGTCATTGATCCGTAGATTTCAAGAGAAACGGGCGCAACTGATCCTGAAGGCGCGGGCTCGAAAGGCAAACAGGCAGATTCCGAACGAGAAGAATCTGGGAGTAACAGAGAAATGAAAAATTTAAGGTTAGGCATAAATATCGATCATGTGGCAACCATCCGCAATGCACGTGGCGGGGTGCATCCCGATCCGTTGCGGGCGGCCCGTATCGCGGAATCCGCAGGCGCGGACGGCATTACCGCGCATTTGCGTGAGGATCGGCGACATATCAGCGATGGAGATATTACCCGTCTTGCGAAAGAGTTGACCATTCCGCTTAACTTTGAAATGGCGGCAACGGAAGAGATGCTGCAAATAGCCCTTAGCCATAAACCGCATGCGAGCTGTCTCGTCCCGGAGAAGCGCGAGGAACGGACGACAGAGGGTGGCCTTGACGTGTCGGGCGGTCACAATACGCTGCAATATTATGTCGATAGCCTGAAGGGATCGGATATCCGGGTTTCCCTCTTTATTGAAGCGGACCCGCGACAGATTGAGGCGGCGAAAAAAATTGGTGCGGATATTGTTGAAATCCATACGGGTGCCTATTGTGATGCGGACGATCCTGTGCAGCGGCAGGCCGAGTTTGAACGTATTCAGAAGGCGGCGGCTCTCGCGGAGGAGTTTGGGCTGGAGTGCCATGCGGGCCATGGCTTGACCTATGGCACTGTAGGGCCTATCGCCGCAATACCGACGATTGTCGAGTTGAACATCGGGCACTTCCTGATTGGCGAGGCGATTTTTTCCGGGCTTGAACCCGCGATTGGTAAAATGCGGAAACTGATGGACGAAGCCCGTCAGGCTGTGGCCTAGGGCGGGGCGGGAAACATGTCCCGAATACTCGGAATCGGCAATGATATCATTGATATACGGCGGATTGAGAAAACGCTGGACCGGTTCGGGGAGCGTTTCATCAATCGCATCTATACCGAGGTGGAAATTACCAAATCTGAGCGGCGGTTGAATCGGGTGGAATCCTACGCCAAAAGATATGCCGCGAAAGAGGCCTGTTCCAAGGCGCTCGGCACCGGCTTTCGCCGGGGCGTCTTCTGGAAGGATATGGGGGTTGTCAACCTGCCGTCGGGAAAGCCGACAATTGCACTCACCGGAGGCGCGCTCGCGCAGCTCATGCGCATTACACCGCCGTGGATGCGAACCGAAAATCAATTGACGATCACCGATGCGCCGCCGCAGGCGCAGGCCAAAGTCCTGATAACAGCAATCCCGGAAGAAGAATAGGGATAAACAAGGAAAAGCGCGGAAAATCGGTTGCCTGCGCGTCTTGATCGTGCAATTGAATGTTTTTTTATTAGGTAATTTTTTTGGAAGAGTTTTGATGAAGGAAGAAGCGGTGAAGGCCAAAGGCGGAATCGGGGAAACTATCCGCACGATAATTTATGCGGTGCTGATTGCGGTCGTGATCCGGACTTTCGCCTATGAACCGTTTAAGATTCCTTCTGAATCGATGCTGCCGACCTTGATGATCGGTGATTATCTGTTCGTCTCCAAATACTCATACGGTTACAGTCGGCATTCCTTTCCCTTCAGCCTTGCGCCGATTTCCGGCCGTATATTTGAAGAGTTGCCCAAGCGCGGCGATGTCGCGGTTTTCAAGAAACCGATTGGGGAGCAGGTTGACTATATCAAGCGGATTATGGGACTGCCGGGGGATCAGCTGCAGATGATCAACGGCGTTCTCTATATCAATGGCACGCCGGGCAAGCGCGAACGGGTGGAAGCTTTTGTCGTTCGGGATCGTTTCGGCAATGTCCGGCGCATCGCCCAGTATCGCGAGACTTTACCGAGCGGACGGACTTACTTCACGCTGGATGAGACGGTGCAGGGCATCATGGATAATACGGACATCTATACGGTACCTGAAAACCATCTGTTTGCCATGGGTGATAACCGCGATAATTCCACGGACAGCCGGTTTTTGACCCATGTCGGTTATGTGCCGGTGGAAAATCTGGTTGGACGGGCCGAGATCATCTTCATGTCGCTTGACGGTTCCGCTGAGTGGTACGAGATATGGAAATATCCTTCCGCCATTCGCTGGAACCGGATTTTTAATTTTCTGAGCTAATGTCGGGCCTGGCAAAAAATCCTCATGAGCTGTCGGTCCTGCTGGGCCATGAGTTCAAGGATATTGGCCTTCTGAAAGCGGCAGTGACGCATTCCTCTCTGATCAAGGGAAAAGGAAAGAGGGCAAAGGGGGAGGATTACGACCGCCTTGAATTTTTGGGGGACCGTGTCCTCGGCCTGGTAATCAGTGAGGAGCTTTTCCACCGGTTTGAGACTGCGGAGGCCGGGCAGCTTTCTCGCCGGTACAATGCGCAAGTCCGCCGTGAAACCCTTGCGGCGATCGCCTTGGAGATGGGTCTTCAGGACTATATCCATATGGCCGGCGATCTTGCTGCCGCAGGCGGGCAGGAAAACCCGTCCATTCTGGAAGATGTGATGGAGGCGGTGATCGCCGCGCTATATATTGATGGCGGGTTCCGGGCGGCGCGGAAGTTTATAAAATCGAAATGGTGGCCGCGTTTCGATCTTAAGGATGCGTCAAAAAAAGACGCGAAATCGGCGCTTCAGGAATTTCTCGCCAAGACGGGAAAGGACCTGCCATCCTATTCGGTGGTGGAGGAAACGGGCCCGGACCATGATCGTCGCTTCAAGGTGATGGTGGAGGTTCCCGATTATACGCCGGCGACAGGATCGGCATCGTCAAAACGGGCTGCAGAACAAAGGGCGGCCGCGAAAATGCTAAAGGAACTAAAAGGTGAGTGATCAACAGACGGGCGAGGGGCCAACACGGTGCGGCTATGTCGCGCTCGTCGGTGCGCCGAATGCCGGTAAATCGACCCTGCTCAACCAGCTGGTGGGCGCAAAAATTGCCATTGTCACGCCAAAGGTGCAGACGACCCGCACCCGCGTCACCGCAATTGCCATCGAAGCCAATAGCCAGATCATCTTTGTAGATACGCCGGGCATTTTCAAACCGTCCCGCCGGTTGGAGAAGGCAATGGTTGACGCCGCATGGGGCGGCGCAGAGGATGCGGACCGTATCGTCCTGATCATAGACGCGGCTAAGGGTATTACGGCGGATGTGGAGCGCATCATTGCCGGCCTCGAAAAAAATGGACGGCGCGCGCATGTCATCCTCAATAAGATCGATATTCTGAAGCGGGATAGCCTGCTTGCGCTTGCGCAGTCTCTCTCCGAGCGGGGTATTTTCGATGAAATATACATGATCTCCGCGCTGACCGGAGACGGGGTCGCGGATTTGCGTGCCGCTCTTGCAGAAGAAATGCCGGAGGGGCCCTGGCTCTACCCGGAGGATCAACTCGCCATTGCGCCGATGCGCCAACTCGCGGCGGAGGTTACGCGTGAGAAGCTTTGAAGAGCGAAAAGATGGCTCCGTCAAGATCCAGCAGGTGGTCTATGTGTCGCGCGCTAATCACAAGCCGATTGTTCTTGGCAAGGGTGGGCAGGCCATCAAGAAGGTCGGGGAGCTTGCTCGCGAGGAGCTGGAGGAGATGCTCGGTCGTCGTGTTCATCTATTCCTTTTCATTAAGGTCCGGGAGAAATGGCTCGACGATCCGGAACGCTATCGCGAGATGGGTCTTGATTTTCCCAAGGATTGATTGAAGCGCTGCGCTATGACACCTGTTTGTGGTAGTTTTTCACCGTTTCAGTCGCCACCGGATAGCTGCACACCGCGTCGCTATTTGTGAAGCTTTAATGAACATGGTTAAAAAATTTCCGGGTGAAACAAAATATTAACTAAATCCCCTACATCATGCGACTTGAGAAGAAGCTAATTCTTCTCGTGAGTGTAATTACTTATCTAGCTAATCAATTGAATATGGGGATTTGAAGATGGCTAAGCGTGATGTAAATTTTATAGAGAAGAACCTGAAAAGTGCCGATGAGGGCATACCTGACGAACAGTTTCGGGCCGGCCTGCTTTTCTCGACCGGAAATGGCGTGCCACAGGATCTGGTGACGGCACATAAATGGTTTAATCTGGCCGCGATGAACGGCATTGAAGAAGCCCGAGAAATCCGTGCCGAGATTTCGCTCGACATGTCAGCGCAGGAAATATCCAAGGCGCAGAAAATGGCGCGCGAATGGATCATGGGCCGATAGATCCAAAATCTGTCGGCACGTATAAAAATTGCAACTAAACTCTTTGACAGACAGTCAAAATCTGCCATATTGCCGCCTCCTGTGAGCTGGCCGAGTGGCTGTAGGCGCTCCCCTGCTAAGGGAGTATGGGGTTTATAGCTCCATCGAGGGTTCGAATCCCTCGCTCACCGCCACCCACCCCTGACATTTTGTCTCTGATTTCATCTGGCGTTGTAACCGCCCGTAACAGGGCGATATTTCACCACCATTCCCTTTCCTGGCATCGTCTCCGGACCGTCAGATAACGGTTCTTCAGGGCCAATCTGCCCGCCAGTCTCCGGCCGTCTGATGGTAGGGTGAGTTTCACGAGAACAGGGCATTAACAGGGAATTTTTGATAAAAACGGCCGTTAACAGTGTAAATATGATGGTCGTTCGCGCTAGAGAAAATATTTTACGTCGTAATATCAGTGGGTTACGGATGAAATTCGCCACTTTCCTGTTTTTCGTCAAAACAGGGTGACTTAGCCTGATAACAGGGCCTGTTATTGCGATTAACAGGGAGTTTTAAGCGTATTAACAGGTGAATTGGGAAATTCTCTTTTGTGGGCACTGTCAGAAGAAAATTGCTTGATGGCCATTTTCTCGTCGACTAGCCTCCTAACATGACAAAAAAGAACCCTTTTCGCTTTTTCAAGACGTCACCTGAAATCATCCGCTTGGCGGTGATGATGTATGTTCGGTTTCCCCTTTCGCTTCGCAATGTCGAAGACATTCTTCATGAACGGGGCATCGATATTTGCCATGAAACGGTCCGTTATTGGTGGA
>CALEMG010000028.1 GCA_937910835.1 uncultured Alphaproteobacteria bacterium
GGTTCCAGTTCAATCATCGGCTTGCGCGATTGCAGGCAAACATCCGCCTTCCCGGCATACTCATATCGGGCATTATAACGTGAGAGAATGTTAAAATGGTCTGGGTTATTTTCCTGCAGTCGCTTAACCGCCTTAAACCCATCTACAACAAGCGAATCCCCGCCCGTTGCTGAATTCTCCAACGCATACAGAATCTGCATTGTCGGCACCGGGTCCCGATAGGGGTTATCCGTATGGGCCTGCAGCCCTGCGGAGGTAAAGGCAAGATTGGTTGGGGTTGCCTCGGCGCGCACCTCAAACCATTTGCCATAGTTCGTCTCCCTGACAAAGCCAAACAGCGCCGCCACATCCAGAAGAGCCCCGCTCCTCAACGGTCCACCCGTCATTTTCGCAAAGCCATAGCGCCGCACAGAACGCAGCCATTCGGCGAGCGCCGCTTTATCGTTTGAGACAGTTTCAAAATCACCCGTCGGGATTTGGTTGTTCAGCGATTGGTCCCAAAGCTCAACTTTTGGATCAACCCAACCGAAGGGATGGTCATGTGTCACATCATAGACATGCCGTTGCAGCCAATTCAGTGCATAGGTGACTGACTTCGCCTCTGGCTCGAATTCAACCGTCAAACTATCATCACCGTCCAGCGTCGCGGCAGAAATCTTTGTTTCCACCGGAATGTCATCTATCGTGATAAGACGCTGCCCATTCTGCGGGGAGCGAGTTTCGGTATCGAGCGCATTATCACGGAGCCAGAGAGCGTGAAATCGCATAGCACCACCGCCTTCCTGAAAGAGCGTGATATAGTCTCCTTCCCCCGCGATTTCGACATTCTTTATTGAACTATCTTCGAGCATTAAATTTCATCTTCAATCTATTGATATTACGCCTTAATTTTATTCATACTCGGATCATAAAGAGGCTCCATATGCACCTGACAGGGCATCCGCGTCAGGGCGACATCAAGTTCATAGCTGCCGCTCATCACGAATTCCCTATCCACGCCATCGGGATTTCGAACATATCCATAGCCGATCGACTTTTCAATTGTATGACCGTATCCCCCGCTAGAGAGCCAGCCCACCCGCTCTCCGTTCCTGTAGATAGTCTCGCGCCCCAAGAGGACAACACCCGGATCATCAACCGTGAAGCACGCCAACATTTTCCGAACGCCCTTTGCCTTTTGCGCCTCAATCGCCGCCCGTCCCTTGAAGTTGCGGCCCGACTTCATTTTTACTGCCCAGCCAAGACCGGCCTCAACCGGGGTGTGATCCGGGCCGATATCCGATCCCCATGCGCGATAGCCTTTCTCAAGCCGGCAGCTTTCAATAGAGCGATATCCCGCATTCTTGAGACCACGCGGCGATCCCGCCGCCATCAGGGCATCGTAAACCACGCCCACCTCATCGACAGACATATGAAGCTCCCAGCCGAGTTCCCCCATATAGGTCAGGCGCAGCGCCAGGACAGGGCAGCCGGCGATCTCAATCCTTCGGCCGGTCGCAAAGGAAAAGCCTTCATGGGAGATATCGTCCTCCGTCACCCGCGCCAAAATATCGCGCGCCAAGGGGCCCATCAGGGAGAGAACTGATCGCTGTTCCGTGATATCACTTAAATCGCAGGTCATATGCGGCGGAATATTCTTTAGAATCCAGTTGTAGTCATGGGTCGCAAAACCAGTTCCCGTGACGATATAAAACTCATTCTCATCCAAGCGTGTAACGGTCAGGTCGCACTCAATTCCGCCCTTTTCATTCAGCATCTGTGTGTAAATGACAGATCCAGTAGGGCGCAGAACATTCCCCGCAGCGATCCAGTCAAGCGCCGCCGCAGCATCTGGCCCGATCAGGTGAAATTTCGCGAATGACGTCTGATCGATCAGGACGGCAGATTCCCGCAACTGCATCTATCCAGTTCTGGCGGCCGAAGCTGTATGTTTCTTCCGGGACTTCGCCCGCCTCTATGTCCGCTATCCAGTTTGGCCGTTCCCACCCCAGCTTTTCGCCGAAGCAGGCGCCTGCCGCCTTCAACTTCTCATATAGCGGGGAAGTCCGGAACGGGCGTCCGCTTTTATGCTCCTCATGCGGCCAAGCCATGGAGTAATGCTTGCCATAGGCCTCGACGGTGCGTTTTTTAATCCAATCGTTATCGAAATGCGGCTTGCCGAAGCGGCGAATGTCAGCCGCCCAGATATCATAGGGTGGCTCGCCCTTCGCGACCCACTCAGCCACCACCATGCCCGCCCCGCCGCCAGAGGCGATACCAAAAGCATTGAACCCGGCGCCGACAAAGAAGTTTTTAAGCTCCGGTGCTTCCCCTAGAATAAAGTTTCCATCCGGCGTGAAACTTTCCGGCCCGTTGACCAGTTCCTTGATCCCGGCGGTCTCCAGCGCCGGAACGCGGCCAAGCGCCAGTTCCATCATCGGCTCAAAATGATCAAAATCGGACTGCAGAAGAGAAAAATGGAAGTCCTCAGGAATACCATCTTCCGCCCAGAGGATCGGGTTGGGCTCATACCCGCCCATGACAAGGCCGCCCACCTCTTCCTTATAGTAAGTTAGCCGATCTGGGTCGCGCAGCGTGGGGATATTGCGCGGCAAATCCTTGATGAATTCAGTAATCAAATATTGATGCTGCACAGGGACCAGTGGTACATTTACACCGAAACGCCCCGCAAATTGCCGCGTCCATTGCCCCGCGCAACAGACAACAATTTCACATTCAATAAATCCCTTATCCGTCTGAATTCCTTTTATTTTCCCATTTTTAACCCGGATGTCTGTGACATTTGTATCCTCAAAAATCGATGCCCCTGCCATGCGCGCGCCTTTCGCCAGCGCCTGTGTGATATCTGACGGGTTCGCCTGGCCGTCCGTTGGGAGAAATGCCGCCCCAACCACATCCTCCACCGACATAATCGGCCAGAGATCGCGCGCCTCGGACGGGCTTAAAAGCTGCATTTCAAGGCCGAAGGACTGCGCCGTTGTCGCCTGCCTCTTGACCTCCTCCCACCGGGAGTCGTTGCAGGCAAGGCGCAAGCCGCCATTCATTTTCCATCCCGTGGCGAGCCCGGTTTCTTCTTCCAGCCGGTTGTAGAGATCGACAGAATAGCCAAGAAGCTCAGTTATATTGGCATTGGAACGAAGCTGCCCGACCAGCCCCGCCGCATGAAAGGTTGTGCCCGAGGTCAGTTTCTTACGTTCTAGGAGGACCGTGTCCGTCCAGCCGAGTTTCGCTAGGTGGTAGGCCGTCGAGCACCCGACAATCCCACCGCCGATCACGACCGCCTTCGCAGTTGCCGGGAGTTCTTTCGCCATTCAGAGATAGTCCTTCTTATAGCCCTCATACGCCGGCTCGAACTTTTCAAGGCAGCTTCTCGTATATTGTCCGTAGTCGAACTCGAGCTCGGAATAAAGCTCCGATACCATGCTCCACATCACCTCACGCAGGAGGGAGGCGATCTTCATTGCCTGATACCGCGCCCATAGGTCATCGCTGAGCGGCTCTTCGAACTAGCTTTCCAGCATGTCTTTTTCCATGTCTTCGGCAAAGTCATTGTTGGAGGCCAGACCCGCCAGATCGAACAACGGTGTGTTAAATCCCGCATACTCCCAATCGATCAGCCAAAGCCGCGTCTCATCATCTAAGAAATTCGCCGCCAGCAAGTCATTATGGCCAAAGACGATATCATAAGGGCCTGACCGCGCCTCCGTCTTTGCCGTAATTTTAAGGAAATCCGCAATCCTGCCCGCATGGGGGCTATCGCCGTCGGACAAGAGCCGTGCATATTCCCGCAGTACATGGAAGACCCAAAAAATCGGCGCGGGACCCTGGAGTTTCACCGGAATGTCGCGGTGCGCCTGACGGATGCGACGGATCGCCCGCTCCCGCAAGGAACCCTCATCCAGATCTTCCGGCGTGAGGGTCCTCCCCTCGATAAAGTCGAGAACCAGCACGCCCGGCTCATGATAGACAACGGCAGGCGAGATGCCAGCGGCATGCGCGGCGCGGCTTGCGGCCAGTTCATGGGTGCGCATTATGTGATGAAACGGGATATCTTCACCCAACCGGACGACATAGCGGCGGACGCCCTCCGTCACGAGGAAATTCGCATTTGTCATACCGCCATCCAGCGGCTTAATCGACGGTTTCGCTCGCCATAGAGAAAGCCCGGAAATTTTCTCATGCGCCAAAGTCATGCCGCTGCCCGCTAAATTCCAAAAGTCACCCTGTGCCATCACTACGCCGATACCGAGCGATAGTGGCTCATTCTACCTAGCAAAGAAAAGTGCCGGGGGGAAGCTGTCGGTTAT
>CALEMG010000029.1 GCA_937910835.1 uncultured Alphaproteobacteria bacterium
AAGGCAAGCCCTTCAGCCGTCAGTATAATTTCCTCTTGCCAGTTTTCCCGAACAAGGCCCTTGCGGCTGAGCGCGGTCCAAACAGACTTATTGTTCAGCCCACTTGCGTCCCGGCTCGACACCGTATAATCCCCGACATGCATATGATTGCCATGGGCATGAGGCAGGCGAGTAATGCGGATATCGCCGTTGTTCCCAGCTGGGCTGGAACTATCCGCGTCGCGTGCCAATATCTGCAGCAAGGCTAGTGTCTTGCTTTGCAGGGCGTTCAGTTTTATTCGTTTTTTTTCCACAATTATTTCCGCTGAAATTCGGTGATTTATATTTTCGTGACAAATTCCGAAATAGCCTGACCAATCTCGTCAGGGCTGTCTTCCTGAATGAAATGCAAGCCCTTGACGGTTACCTCCGTCTGGTTCGGCCAGGTTCTGCAGTATTCGCGCTGAGAGCCGACAAGTATAGAGCCGGGATCAGCATTGATGAAAAGCTTGGGCAAACCGGACTGGCTAAGCCAGGCGGAATAATCATCAACAATTTTCACCACGTCTTCAGGTTCCCCGGCAATAGGTATTTGCCGCGGCCAGGTCAATGTCGGCCGCCGGTCTTCTCCGGCTTTCCGGAACGGGCGCGTGTATTCGCGTTGCTCTTCATCCTCGAGCTTGCGGATGATAGAGGACGGCAGAACCCGCTCCACAAAGATATTTTTCTCAAGCACCAACTCTTCGCCGGCAGGGCTGCGGAACGCCTGAAAAATATTCCGGGCGCTTTCCGGCCATTCGTCCCAACTGGCAATAGTTTGAACGATTGCCTCCATATAGACGAGACCTTTCATCGCAGATTGATTCTGATTGGCCCAGTCGAAACCCAGCGCGGAGCCCCAGTCATGAACGACGAGAGTGACGTTCTCCTCAACCATGAGATAAGCAAGCAGATCGTTCAGAAAAGCGCGATGTTCCTTGAAGGTGTAGCGATCCGCACCGCTGTCATGCAGTTTTTCAGAATCGCCCATTCCGATGAGGTCTGGTGCAATCAGGCGCCCGCGACCTTCCAGATGCGGCATGACATTGCGCCATAAATAGGAAGATGTCGGGTTCCCGTGTAAAAATATAATCGGATCACCTTCGCCCTCCTCAATGTAAGACATTTTAAGGCCTCGGATGGTCGCCGATTTCTTCTTGTATCTCATTGCAGCCGTCACGCTAGGTTTGTCTCCCTGATTGCCGGTTTTGTATAATTTACGCAAAGTGAGCATCAGCCCGGATAATAACGCGAGCATATGAATTTGCACAACAAAAGAAGTCAGGCGCTAAATTGGCTGGGGGACAGTGGGTTGAGACCCTCAGGAGGGGCGGTAGCGTGTTTTTTCCTGATAGGTTTTTACAACCTCTATAACATCATCCACGGTGAGCCCGTCCCGCTTCAGAACAGCTAAAATAACTGGATCTGCTAGCAAATCTTGCAATGCGGGTTCTTGGTATTTCCGTGCACCGGTTTCCATTTATACCTCCTATTGCGCTCGCCTTTGCGACACGCCGTTACTCAATAGAAGAAGGTTGAGTCATTTCTATGACGTTAATCTGCTATTTTTTTATACTGATTGTGTTTAGAAAGAACTAATTTTCGGAGGGGGTTTCATCCTCGTTCTGGTTGGGCAGCTTTTTTTGATCAAGCAAAGCGTCCCGCTTTTTCTGTTTATCTAAGTCTTGCTTTTTTTGTATGGCGGATCGGCCGAAACTTGTCCGGATATTACGGGCCGTGTCTTCCGCTTTCTTGCGGTTTCGCTTTTTGCGAAACTGGTTCAGATTGACGACATCACCCATGCTGATAGCGACCCTTATTGTTTATTGCGCTTAATTTCATATAGGGATGCCGCGAGGTAATCTCAAAATAAATTTTATATAATCATCTCAATTCCGGGTTCTTCTCGAGGAGCTCTTCCAGCACAAAGAGACGAATGGCGCTGGAGAGATTTCCCTGACGTGTCGCGTCTATTTTTGTGATCAGTTCATTAACGCTAAGGTCCTGACGCTTAGCGCTTTTTTTAAACAGCTCCCAGAATTTTCGCTCCAGTGACACGCTGGTCCGGTGGCCGGCAATGCTCACTGAATGCTTGATAATATCTGTGGAGACAGGGCCGACCGTAAAGGGTTCCTTAGTCATCTTTCTTTCGGGCAAAAAAGTCATTCCCCTTATCATCCATGACAATAAATGCCGGGAAATCCTCGACTTCAATACGCCAGATAGCCTCCATTCCAAATTCTTCGAACGCCTGCACTTCAACTTTCTTGATATTATTTTGCGCTAGGATAGCCGCCGGGCCGCCGATAGAGCCGAGGTAAAATCCGCCATGCTTATTGCAGGCGTCGACAACGGCCTTGCTGCGGTTCCCCTTGGCAAGCATCACCATGCTACCGCCTTCGGCCATAAACTGATCGACATAGCCATCCATCCGGCCAGCAGTCGTTGGCCCAAAAGAGCCAGATGCATAACCTTCCGGCGTTTTGGCCGGGCCTGCATAGTAAATGATATGATCCTTAAAATATTGTGGGAGCCTTTCGCCATTTTCCAGCAATTCGCGCAGTTTGCGATGGGCGAGATCGCGGGCGACGATAATTGTACCGCTTAGGGTCAGGCGGGTTTTAATTGGAAATTGCGAAAGTGGCGCCAGAATTTCTTTCATAGGCCTATTCAGGTCAATTTTCACCACTTGATCATCAAGATCTGAGTCCGTGACTTCCTGCAGATACTTGGCGGGATTGGTCTCCAATTGTTCAAGGAAGACCCCATCCTTGGTAATCTTACCCTTGACCTGACGGTCGGCGGAGCAGGAAACGCCGATCCCGATAGGTACACTGGCGCCATGGCGTGGCATACGGATAACGCGGACATCATGGCAGAAATATTTACCGCCGAATTGCGCGCCGATCCCGATCCCTTGCGAGATTTTCAGGACTTCCTGTTCCATTTCCAGATCCCGAAAGGCCCGGCCATGCTCATTACCGGAAGTCGGCAGTGCATCGTAATATTTGGTGGAGGCGAGCTTGACCGTCTTCATAGTGTCTTCCGCAGAAGTGCCACCAATGACCACTGCAAGGTGATATGGTGGGCAAGCGGCGGTCCCGAGAGACATCAACATCTCCTCGATAAAAGGTACCAGCCGTTCCGGGGTAAGGACGCTTGGCACCGCCTGATGGAGGAAGGTTTTGTTGGCTGAACCACCGCCCTTTGCAACGAAGAGAAATTCATAAGAATCTCCATTTATTGCATATAAGTCGATCTGGGCGGGTAGGTTCGTGCCGGTGTTTTTCTCCTCGAACATGCTGATCGGCGCCAGCTGTGAGTATCGAAGATTGGTTTCCGTGTAGGTCTTGTAGACGCCCCGGGAAAGCTGTTCCTTATCCGTTCCATCAGTCCAGACATACTGTCCTTTTTTGCCCATAATAATCGCCGTACCGGTATCCTGGCACCCGGGCAGAACCATGCCGGCGGCAATATTGGCATTTTTAAGAAGTTCCGTTGCGACAAATTTATCATTTTTTGAAGCTTCGTCATCTTCGAGAATTTTTGCAAGCTGCTGAAGATGCTGTGGCCGCAGTAGATGGGCGACGTCATGCATTGCCTCCGCCGCGAGCAGGCTCAAAGCTTCGGGCTCCACTTTTAGGATTTGCTTGCCATCAACATCGATTGTCGAAACATAATCAGAGGTCAGTTTGCGATAAGGGGTGTCGTCTTTCCCGAGGGAAAACATGTCCTGATAGTGAAATTCGGGCATGGGCTGGCTTTCAATTGATATCGAAACAGAAGAATTGGATGTTCGGAAGATTAGCTATTTTTTGCGGAACGCATCAAGGGTTATTACTTCCCCTTGTTTCTCTGGTGCATCGCTTGCCTCCTCATCTGCATTTTCTGCAGGTTTCGTGAGAGTGGCCTTTGGCTCTGCCGTGACCTCGCTTTCCGGCACAGTCACCGAGAACTGCAGGCCGAACTGAACTGACGGATCGGCAAAAGCCGTTAAAGCGTTGAATGGAACTTTTAACGTCTCGCGTTTGTGATTGAAGCTAAGGTCAACGGTGAAATAGTCCTGCTCCACCACGATGTCCCAGAACTGATGTTGCAGTACAATGGTCATTTCATCTTTGTAGCGCTCGGACAAATGTGTTGGCACGGATACCCCCGGGAAGGAGGTTTTAAAAGTAATATAGAAATGCTGGTCACCGGGCAGGCCGTTAGCGGCAGCATGACGAAGTGCGTTGCGAACAACCTCCAACAGCGCATTTTCAACCATTTTCGTGTAATTGATTTCGCCATCCATGTCGTGAATAACCCCCGCCTCCGACGCTTATTACTTAATTACATTAATTCAATTTGCATGACGAGATACCGAAATAGGCATCGCGTGATATAAAACAAGTGGAGGGGCTTCTGTTGCCAGGTGCCCCTCCGAACCCCGTGTAGTGCAATTAAGCAGCTACGGCAAATGCTTCGTCATTATCGTTAGCATTTATAAAATTGACCCGATGTCGGTGGTATCATGCCGGGCAAAAATCACATCTTTACTGCGCGCGTCGAGCCTATTTCGCCCCCATCAGAAAGACAGCTGTTTGCTTGTATATCTCTGTCTTTATGGTGGAGGCGCCGGGTACCGCCCCCGGGTCCGCAACGTTTATTCCATGCAACGTTTATCGCCATAGTTGGTTACCCAACGGCTTTAATATAATTCTTTTGCGTTGATATTAAAAGGGGGCTGCGCCTCTAATTTTTTACGCCCGCCTTCGCCTGAGGCGGATAAAGCTGTGATCAAACATGTCTTTTTCGGACTTTCCATGAAACTCGCGTGATAATTCGATCCAGTTCGCGGGGTCAAGTTCTGGGAAAATAGAGTCTCCCGTTACCGTCGAATGCACTCGAGTGAGATAACTCACGTCAAGCTTGTCCATGGCCTGACGATAGATCTCAGCGCCGCAAAT
>CALEMG010000030.1 GCA_937910835.1 uncultured Alphaproteobacteria bacterium
AACCTGAACACGCTGGTGGGAGATCATCTGCTTAGGTGTTGGGCTTGAGGTGGTTGTTGCGGCAGCAGTCGAACCTGCTTTCTTCGGCGCGGCCGGAGTAGTGGAGGTTGTGCTAGATGTACCGCCAGATGGGTTAAGCAGGCCGTTCAGATGTGTCACCAACGCGCTGTAGCGCTGATCCGCCTCTTGCCAGGTGGGTTGCGAATGATCTGCAGCGCTATCAAGCCGTTGACGGGTTAATTTTAGGAGCTTCAATGCCCGGTTGACATTGGTTTTTGACGCGGTGGTCTGTCCACTAAATTGCTGCTCGTATTTTTCAATATCCGCGAGAGCGGCGGTCACATTCCTGTCAACATCGGCTAAGGCCGTTCCCATCAGAATGAAAAAATATAGAAAAACAGCAGTGGTCAGCTTTTTCATGATCGCTAAATCCGCCCTTTATATTTATGAAAAAAGTGATTTTTACGCGTCTTTACGGTCCTTGAAACGGAACCGTAGCATATTTCGCCTGGGCAGACGAGACCTTCGGCCCGTAGTGCGGCGCGGAAGACTGAAATTTCATAAAAAAGAAAACGCGATTGGAAAGGTTAGGGAGACGCAATTGGAGAGCGTCTCCCTTTGTTGTTAGCCTTTGAACTTCTTGATTTCACCCGAAGCAAGGCGCTCGCGATAGGAATAGAATTCCTGTTTTACCAACCTCATCAGGAAGTAAAGCGCGAAAATATTGACGACGGCCATCGCGAAAATCGCTGCATCCGAGAAGTCAATGACCGGCCCGAGGCTTGCTGCGGCACCAATGATCACGAAGACGCAGAAAATCAGCTTGAAGATCAGCTCTGTCGTTTTCCCTTCGCCGAACAGATAGGTCCAGGCTTTCAGTCCGTAATAAGACCAGGAAATCATCGTTGAGAAAGCAAAGAGAATCACGGCGACGGCCAGAACATATGGGAACCAGCTGACGGCGGATCCAAAGGCCGCAGAGGTTAGTGCAACGCCGGATGTCCCTCCAACCGTAGCAATCATCGAGCCATCCAACATGTAGTTTCCGGTTGCGGGGTCAATGATAAGCTGACCGGTGATGATGATGACCAATGCTGTCATCGTACAGATAACCACCGTATCGATGAAAGGCTCCAGCAGGGAGACGACCCCCTCCGTGATCGGTTCTTTCGTCCGCACGGCTGAATGGGCGATCGCGGCGGAACCAACACCGGCTTCGTTGGAGAAGGCGGCCCGCTTGAAGCCTTGGATTAACGCTCCGACTAACCCACCAGCGACGCCGAGGCCCGTAAAGGCACCTTCAAAAATTTGGCCGAAAGCCCAACCGATTTTGTCGTAATTGACTGCGAGAATAATAATCGCAGCGACAACATATATGATCCCCATAAAGGGAACGACCTTTTCGGTTACCCGTGCAATTGACTTCATCCCGCCAACAATCACGGCAAACACGATCACCGCGAATGCAACGCCGGTAATCCATCCGGGATAATCCCCGACAATGCCGGCAATCTGGGCATGTGCCTGATTGGCCTGGAACATATTGCCGCCACCAAGGGCACCGAAAATACAGAAAATGGAGAAGAGAATGGCAAGAGGCTTGCCCCCCGGAATGCCGAGTTGCTTGAAGCCTTTTGATATATAATACATCGGTCCGCCGGAAACCGTGCCATCTTCATATTCGTTGCGGAATTTAACGCCAAGCGTACATTCTGTGAACTTGGAGGCCATACCGAGCAAACCGGCAAGAATCATCCAGAAAGTGGCTCCGGGGCCGCCAATGCCGACGGCAACGGCAACACCGGCAATGTTACCAAGGCCTACTGTGCCCGAGAGGGCCGTTGCAAGTGCCTGGAAATGGCTGACTTCACCCGCGTCATTGGGATCCGAGTAATCGCCCTTCACCAAACTGATCGCGTGCCCGAAGAAACGGAACTGGACGAAGCCAAAATAGATTGTGAAGATTGAGGCGGCAATCACCAACCACATAACGATCCAGGGAAAACTGGTTCCTGGAATGGGTGCGAAGATAAAGCTGACGAACGGGCCTGTGACCGCGGCGAAAGCTTGGTTCACTTGCGCGTCCAGCGTCATTGCCTCTTGGGCGAGCGCCGGACCAATAACGGTAATTGCTGCGATTTGGACAAGCAGCGCGATAAATATTTTTCTCATGACGACTCCCCCTTCAACCAATTACAGTTACAGGCACATGTGCGCTCATCACCAGAGTAGATGTAGAACTCCCAAATAGACGATCGACCAGCCCTTGGCTTGACGCGCGTCCGACGATGATTTGCTCCGCATTTTCTTCCTTGGCGACCGCATTCAGAATATCTGCGACATGACCATGGCGAACGACGCCCCGGGCCTTGATGCCGGCCTCTTTCAGCTTTGCCAACGCTGGATCGAGAACCCGCTCTGTCGCGAGGGAGATTTCTTCATCTCTCCGTTTGTGGCGCTGCGCATTTTCTTCAGGTGTCTGAAATGAATAGGGTGACCATTCAACGACATAGACGACCAGAAGTTCGCAGTCCTTGATCAGGCCCGCCATTCGCGTGCCATAGGCAAGAACACGTTCCCCCGACTCATGGCCGTCAAGACCAATTACCAGTGTAGTTGTCATCTTTACTTCCCCTCCTCTAAAAGTGCCATTATCTGCAAACACCTGCTAAGCGCATGCTATTGCTACTAAATATCTGGAGGGCAAAAAACCGATACTAGAAAATACATGTGCCGATACAATCGTCCCCCGATCACATAATAGATTAAAATAAAGTAAATGGGGAGCAATCTTATTGGGTCTGAGGAAATGATCCGAAATACGGAATTTCCGAATGCCAAATATAGGGTTGCTGGCAAATGCAG
Source organism: uncultured Alphaproteobacteria bacterium (assembly GCA_937910835.1). Classification (GTDB taxonomy): domain Bacteria; phylum Pseudomonadota; class Alphaproteobacteria; order Sneathiellales; family Sneathiellaceae; genus Sneathiella. Next base: position 2,866 of record CALEMG010000030.1, read on the forward strand.
AAAAAGTTTGAAATCTTTAAGAGAGGTCCACTAGAAGCGCTGATATCTATCGTGATAAATGCTGAGTAAGGATTTTTTCTTAGGGGTGTTTCAAGATAACGCATCTTTATATAAAAATAACTGGGCTTGTTGTTGGAGTTTACCTAATAGTTGTTAGGTTATGGAATTTCGTCGACCGAGGTGGAGGCCGGGCTCTCTTTTACAAAGACAGCGAGACGCATCCTCGGATTTGGGTTAAACTCCACTCCCCATCAACAATAACAAGAAGGGAATTGCAATGGCCTATGAGCATATAAAGTTCGAAACAGAAAACGGCGTCGCAGTGGTGACCCTGAACCGGCCGGATAAGCTGAATGCCTGGACCCGAACTATGGAGCGCGAAGTCCGCGATGCGATGGAATCTGCAGAGAAAGACGCTGCCGTTCGGGTTATTATTCTCACCGGGGAAGGCCGAGGGATCTGTGCTGGCGCCGATATGGATCTTCTAAGCGGGATTGAGGATGGATCGGAAAAACGGGAGCCAGGTGCTGTATATGGCACGAAAGCCTATAACGTGGCGGTCCGATCGGATTTCCAGACGCAATATTCCTATTTTCCTTCTATCAGCAAGCCTATAATCGGCGCCATTAACGGCCCCGCTGCCGGGTTGGGTATGGTTGTGTCTCTATATTGCGATATGCGCTTCGCCAGCAGGGACGCCATCTTCATGACGGCGTTTGCAAAACGCGGCCTGATCGCAGAGCATGGTATTTCTTGGATGCTCCCTCGGTTGATTGGCCACTCGGCAGCGCTGGATCTTCTGCTGTCCTCCCGTAAGGTGACGGCGGAGGAAGCCCTGCAGCTTGGTCTCGTGAACCAGGTTCATGATGCCGACGCTCTGATGCCGGCAGTCAAAGCCTATGCGGCGGATCTCGCACAGAATGTATCACCGCGCTCCATGGCGGTTATGAAACGCCAAGTGTATGAAGCCCAGTTCCAAAATCTGAGCGATGCCGTTGCAACCGGCAATGAGGAAATGATCAAGAGTTTTGCGAGCGAGGATTTTAAAGAAGGCGTCGCCCATTTCCTAGAAAAGCGCCCCGCGAAGTTTTCAGGGCGATAGATGAGCGCATAGCATTTTATACAGATGTTTCAGCGGGCAGGGGTTTCTCAGGCGGTCTGTATAGGGCAAACAAAATTTGCGCCAGACCGGCTGAAATCCCTAGTCCAACGCCAATTTGTAGCGCTAGATCATAGGAGCCGAGCAGAGCAAACAACCAGCCGCCACCGAAGGCGCCGAAAAAACTTCCACTCTGGTGGCTAAAAATAGCAAGCCCTTGGATCATTGCCTGCCAGCGCAGGCCGAACATCTCAACAACGGATCCAGCGACTAGCGGTGATACGCCGAGCCATAGGAAACCCATAACGGCTGCAAACAGTATCGTCGTTGTCGGGGTAGGGGGAAGAATGAAGTATACGGCAAGGACAAATGATCGCGAGACATAGATTATCCCAAGCAAAACCTGCTTCGACCAGCGACCACCAGCCCAGCCAAAGAACAGGCTGCCCAAAACATTAAAGCCGCCAATGATGCCAAGTGCAGATGCCCCGAGCATCGGATCCATTCCGCATATAACCAGATAGGAAGGCAAGTGTGTTGTCAGGAAAACGAGCTGCATGCCACATACAAAATAAGCGATCGCCATTACCAGAAACGGTGCATGCCGGAAGGCTACGGCGACAGCGGCCCCTGCAGGCAGCCGATCCGAATTGTTCGCGGAAAGCTCCAGCGGCGCTTCCTTGTCAACGCGCCCGGCAATCCATGCGGCAGGAATTATAACAAGGGCTACAACAGTGAAGCCGATTAAGCCAACGCGCCAGTCATAAAGCGATTCAAGGAACTGCCCGAGTGGTGCCGTGAACATTGCACCCACTGAACCTGCTGCTGACATAATACCGAGGGCGGTGCTGCGCACTGACGCGGGAACCAGCCGCGAGGTGAGAGACATCGTCATCGCGAAGGACGCGCAAGCCATGGCGATACCGACGCAAATACCCGCGCCGATGATTACCATCGTTGCTCCGCTCGCGTTGACGAGGCAAATCATCCCTATTGCATAAAATACCGCGCCGCCAACCATAACCGGCCGGTATCCCCACCGATCAGCGAACATACCGGCAAATGGCTGACAGAGGCCCCAGACCAGATTCTGTATGGCAATCGCGAAGGTGAAGTCTGTTATGGTTACAGCAATGTCACGTGTGAGCGACGGCATAAAAAGACCGAGGCTTTGCCGAAGGCCGAAGCTCAGGCTTAACATCACGGCCGCGGCGATAAGGATTGGTATAACTGGCCGTAAGGCCCCTGAATTGGACATCGGGAATTTACCGTTATTATTATTTTGTGCCATCATAGTATGCGGGCATGGTTTTTAGCAAATGAGTTTACGGAAACGCGCCTGAATGACTTCAGCCCGGATCATGGCATTGTCATGGAAGCAGCGGAACGAAGTGTGCTCTGTGAGTCGCCTGGATTTAGTACTGATCGCGGGATTACTTGATATTTGAACTTTCCCGAATAAAAGTTATTAAAGACAATCTTGAATAACGAAGGATGGTGTCATGCGGTGGCGGGACAGACGGCGTAGCGACAATATCGAAGATAGGCGCGGACAGGCAAGCCCTCGAGGGCTCGGTCGAGGGCGGGGAATACCAATTCGACTGCCAAGAGGGCGGGGCGGCAAGCTGGGCATAGTTGGTATTCTTGCCGTCGTTGGTATCTCTCTTTTCCTTGGTATTGATCCGACTGTTTTGCTGCAAGGTAGCATGCAATCCGGAGGAGTGCAGACGCAACCTGCTCCGGAAGTAAGTCGTTCTGCGACCGACGATGACCTGGGCCAATTTGTCTCTGTTGTGCTGGCTGATACAGAAGATACCTGGCATGCTCTGTTCGAGAGCGCAAACCAGCGCTACCAAGAGCCGACATTGGTACTTTTTTCTGATGTGGTGCAATCCGCTTGCGGATATGCCCAATCTGCCATGGGCCCCTTCTATTGCCCGGGAGATCAGAAGGTTTATTTGGATCTGTCTTTCTTTAAGGAGCTGCATAATCGATTTGGTGCGCCGGGCGACTTTGCGCAAGCCTACGTAATCGCGCATGAAGTCGGGCATCATGTCCAAACATTGCTCGGAATTTCCCAGAAAGTTCACGAACAGAGAAGCCAACTAAGCAAGGTTGAAGGAAATAAGCTATCGGTTCGCTTGGAGCTGCAGGCGGACTGTTTTGCCGGAATCTGGGCCTATAATGCGGATCGCTCCCGCAATCTTCTAGAAGCCGGGGATATTGAGGAAGCTCTCAATGCGGCCACGGCGATTGGCGATGATCGGCTTCAAAAGCAGTCCAGCGGTAGGATCGTTCCGGATTCCTTTACGCATGGGTCATCCAAGCAGCGCGTCAAATGGTTTGTGACAGGGTTTGAAAGTGGTGACGTCCGCAAATGCGACACCTTCAGCACGAACGATCTGTAAATCACAGTCGATTTTAGTTTCATACATGCATCAAAGAAAAAGCCCGCTGCGCGGATAACTTCTACGCAGCGGGGTGGTCTTCAGTTCTAGATGCCGGATCCAGGTCTTACTGGAACAGGTTGTTCGGTAGCCACAAGGCAATTGCCGGAAACAGGACAATCAGGAAGAGGCCTGTCAGCTCGACAAGGGTATAGGGGCCAACCGACCAGTAGATATCCTTCATCGTTACATCCGGTGGCGCAACGGATCGAAGATAGAACAGGTTGAACCCGAATGGCGGTGTCATATAGCTGATTTCCATCATCACCACGAAGAGGATGCCGAACCAAACCGGATCAAAACCGTGGCTTGCCACCAGCGGCAGGAAGACAGGCAGGGTAATCAGCATAATACCAACGGGATCCAGCACCATCCCCAAGAGGAACAGAACAAACATCATGAAGGCAAGTGCGCCCCACTTTCCGCCTGGAATTTGTGCAGTCATATGGGTGATGAACTCCTCGGCACCCATCGCAGTATAGGCCATTGAATAGGCATGTGCCGCGAAGACGATCCAGGTAATGATTGTCGTGAGACGGAAAGTCCGAAGCGAGGATTCAGAAATTATCTTCCATGTCAGCTTGCGGTTTATAGCGCTGGCAACCAATGCACCGAAGACACCAACCGCAGCGGCCTCTGTCACCGTGGCAAAACCGCCGAATATCGCCCCGAGGACGATGAAGATAATAAAAATCGGCAGAAAAACCGCGCGAAGTGCGCTCAGCTTTTCGCCCCAGTCGGCACGTTCTTCTTTCGGCAAGGACGGACCTAAATGAGGCTGAAACCAGCATCTGACGCCAATATAGATGGATACCAGCGCAAAAAGAAGGAGGCCCGGGAACACTCCGGCCGCAAATAATTTGCCAACCGAGACTTCAGTAATCAGAGCATAGAGAACCATCAGGATCGAAGGCGGGATCAATATACCCCAGCCTCCCCCGGCGTTAATGGCGCCAAGGGCAAGACGTTTATCGTAGCCTCTATCGAGCATTTGCGGCAGGGCAATCGTACCCATGGTGACAACGGCCGCACCGGAAATTCCCGACATTGCCGCGAAGATCGTGCATATTCCAACGGTGCCGATGGCGAGGCCACCACGCACGCCGCCCCACCATAAATGCATCATTCGGTACAGGTCATGCGCAACGCCACTTCGTTCTAGCAGCATAGCCATGAAAACATAGAGAGGGATTGCAATGAGCGATGATGTTTCCATCAGATCCCACATCTTGGAGGCGATCAAATAGAAGGCGATAGGACCCTGTTCGAAATACAGAAAGATAATCGACAGCCCACCGAGAACGAAAGCAAGCGGCACTCCGAGCATGATAAACACGAACAGGAGGCCGAAAAAGAGGAGGGTAAGAACCTCAATACTCAGAAGATCATACATCAAACGGTTTCCTTCTCATCATGTTCATCATCCCGCAGCGGACCAAAGGCGGTCTCATCGACTTCTATGCCGCAGAGGATCATGATGTCGGCTATCAATTTCACTATTCCCTGCAGCAACAGCAGGAATGCGGCCACAAAAATCATTGATTTCGAAGGCCATATCGCAGGCCGCCATGTGGTCTCGTAACTGACTTCAAGTCGGGAGATACTGTCATATGCCATCGAAGAGGCTTCAGTTAACAGGACACCGAGGAAAAGGAAAAACAGGAAAGAAGTTGCGATATCTGTCAGCGCCTTCTGTTTTGGTGTAAAGTTGCCGTAAAATAGATCGACGTTGACATGATCACGGCGTGCCAGCAGATAGCCACCACCGATAATTGCGTATATCCCGAACACAATTTTCGACGCTAGCGCGGACCAGGATATCGGACTTTGCGTCACATAACGCATGATTACATCGCTGAGCAAGAGAACAAACAAGATGAGAACGGCATAACTTGCAAGTCGGCCGATCAAAGCGTTTGTATTTGTCACTGCACGAGCGAAAGCTGTTAAGGCAGCCATGATATTCTCCAGAAAAAATTGACTAAAGCGATCTGTTCAGTCTCAGGCACAAGCTCAATCAACCGGAAAAGGTCAAATTCACTGTCACCTCGCCTCAACCCGGTGCAGATTTCTGCAAAGGGTTGAGGATAAGGTTAAGTTAACCTGTGCCAAATTTTTGACAGATAAAACGGGCTTTAGACGTAGCCCATTGCTTTTAGGAAGCTTGTAAGCTGCTCGCTTGCCTTCGTGGCATTTCCGCCTTTCGCGCTTTCCTCCGCGAGAATAGCGCCTGAGGCATCGGAGAATTTCTTCAAAACATCCGGCGGGAACTGCGCGATAGTGATGCTTTGCTCCGCGAGCCCTTTTGAAAGCGCT
>CALEMG010000031.1 GCA_937910835.1 uncultured Alphaproteobacteria bacterium
GTGGACGATAAAGGGAATTGGTAAATATGTCTCATGCCGCCAAAGCCGCGTTCGTCACTGTCGATGCCATTTCGGAAACGAGCCTGTTCGAGACGGAGGAGAGGGCCGCCGGGGTTCTGCCCGCACTCTATGTTGGCAAAGTCTGCGTCGCCCCGAACGGCAGCTGGCCGCTTCCTTTCTGGAATGGCGCTGAAGTAGATGATACCCATATGCGCCGCTATAAGGAAATGGCAAAAAGTGATGCTGGCTATCAGGATTATCTCGATCAATTTGTCATGCAAGAAAGTGTTCCAGCATGACGGATATCGCAGATGACAAGAAGGCGCTTATCTGCCTTATCGCCAACCTCTTGCGGGACTGCAATCATGTCGCGGTGGGGGCGGCCTCTCCAATTCCCGGCGCAGCGGCCTTGCTCGCGAAAGCGGCCTGGGGCACACCAAGGTTTGTCAATATTTTGGGGTCGGTCGCCAACAATTTTTTCACCGGTGGCGGCGGGGAACTTTTCGACTGTGCGGCGCAAGGACGGATTGATGCTTTCTTCCTCGGTGGCGGCCAGATTGATGGGCAGGCGAATATCAATCTCATGGGGCGTGGCGACTATCCGAACTCAAGCCCGAGGTGGCCGGGCACGTTTGGCTCGGCCTATCTTTACTTTCTAATTCCGAAAGTAATTCTCTTTCGGGAGGAACATTCCCGACGTACGTTGGTGGAAAAGGTCGATTTTATCAGCGCGCCCGGCCTGTCTGATGAAAAGACATACCGCAAAGGCGGCCCTTTCGGCCTGCTGACCAGCAAAGCGTTTTTTCATTTCGATAAAGACAGGGAACGCTTTCGTCTGGAATCCATTCATCCGTCAAGCTCACTTGAGGATATTCTCGATAATACCGGCTTTGCCTTCGATTATTCGAAGGAGACACCACAAACCGCCCCACCTGACCCGATGCTGCTGGAATTGCTCAACCGCAATGTCCGGGAAAAAGTTGCGGAAGTCTATCCGAATTTTGCGGATACCATATTTCCGGTGACTTCCAACGCAGCGCACGGTAAATAACCCTTCACAAAAACCAAATAAAAAGTAGGACCAACATGTCTAGTAAAGGTGCCCTTTCGGGCTTGAAAGTGATTGACCTTTCCCGCGTTCTCGGAGGACCGTTCTGCACCCAGATCCTGGGTGACCACGGCGCCGAAGTCATCAAGATCGAACCCCCGCAGGGCGATGAGACGAGAGGCTGGGGCCCACCTTACAATGATGCCGGAATTGCGGCTTATTTCTCCGGGACAAACCGTAACAAGCGGTCTATCGCCCTCGACATCCGCCAAGAGGAAGGAAAGAAGATCCTTCTCAAGCTGCTTGAAGAGGCGGACGTCATGGTTGAGAATTTCAAGACGGGCAGTCTTGAAAAATGGGGCCTTGGATATGAGGATGTCCTTTCCAAAAAATTTCCACGGCTCATCCATTGCCGCGTTACCGGCTTTGGCGCAGATGGCCCCTTCGGCGGATTTCCGGGATATGACGCTGTTATTCAGGCCTGGGCAGGCCTGATCAGTATTAACGGCTCCCCTGACTCTGGCCAGGTTCGCATCGGCATTCCGCTTGTTGATCTTGGGACCGGCATGAACGCGGATATCGGTATTCTGATGGCAGTGAATGAACGGCATGCTTCCGGGAAAGGCCAATCTGTCGAGGCCTCCCTTTACGATACCGGCATACAACTACAGCATCCGCACGCCCCAAATTACAATATGTCAGGAAATGCGCCGAAACTGACGGGCAATTCCCATCCCAATATCGCGCCATATGACCTCTATCCGACGCGGACAACCCCTGTCTTCCTTGGTGTCGGCAATCATGGGCAGTTCACTAAGCTCTGCGCGTCACTGGGTGAGCCAGAACTTGCGAACGATCCAAGATTTGCGGAAAATTCTCTTCGCGTGGCAAACCGCGATGCTCTCAACGAAGCATTGAATAGGCTCTTTGCGGATAAAGATGGTGTGGAAGTAGCAACCCAACTACTGGCGGCGGGCGTTCCTGCGGGCGCCGCAATGACGGTTCCCGAGGCAATCAATCATCCACATACCCGCCATCGGAACATGGTTGTCGAAATGGATGGCTATAAAGGCACAGGCGTCGCCGTCAAGCTGAGCCGGACACCGGGATCCGCAAAATCAGTCCCGCCTGCTTTTGGTGCGCAAGGGCGCGACATTCTGAAAGAACATGGGTTCGATGACAGCGATATCGAAAAATTTTTACAGGACAGCGTTTTATGGGAACAACCCAAATGATGCTTCAGATACCTAAATTTTCAAATCGGGGGTTGAAGTCGGCTGTCACCCATCAGATAGTATAAACTTAGATAACCACGGTGGGCGCACCACATAAACAAAGGTGGACAACAAAAATGGTGAAATTCGGTGTAAATCAGTCAGTGGAGCGTAAAGAGGATTTTCGTCTTATCACAGGAACAGGCGAATATACCGATGATATCACGCTGGACGGTCAGCTATACGGATATATGCTTCGGTCCCCTATTGCCCATGGAAAAATCCTCTCCATCGACATTGACGAGGCGAAGCAGGTGCCGGGTGTCGTCGATATTATCCTTGGGAAGGAACTGGAGGCAGACAAGGCGAACCAACTGCCCTGCATGATCCCGCTTAAAAACCGGGATGGCAGTGATCGCGCAGATCCTGGTCATCCGGTTCTCGCCACGGACAAAGTCCTCTATGTTGGCGATAATATCGCCTATGTCATCGCCGAAACCCTCGCTCAAGCAAAAAACGCTGCAGAGTTGATCTTTGTCGATTTTGAGGAAGAAGACGTTGTCGTCGATACGAAAACGGCGAATGCGGAGGGCCAGCCCCTAGTCCATGACGATGTCCCGAATAATGTTGCGTTCGACTGGGATCAGGGCGACGAGAAGAATATTCAGGACGTTTTTTCCAAGGCGAGCCATGTCACCGAGATTGAGTTGGTCAATAATCGGGTTGTCGTGAATTCGATGGAACCCCGTGGTTTGATAGCGGATTGGGACGGCGACGCTGCGAAAATGACGATACGCATGGGAACACAAGGTGGTTGGGTGCTTCGCTCCCTTCTCGCCAACGCGATTTTGCACGTCCCCGAAGAAGATATTCGGGTGATTACGCCAGACGTAGGCGGTGCCTTCGGCATGAAGCTTTTCTTCTATTCCGAATGCGCGGTGACGGTTTGGGCGTCCCGTAAACTGGGCCGGCCTATCAAATGGATTGGGGAACGGAGCGACGCATTTCTGTCGGATCCGCAAGGGCGCGATCATGTAACATGGGCTAAGCTCGCCTTCGATGCCGATCACAAGATCACTGGCATGATGGTGGAGACCAACGCCAACCTTGGCGCTTATCTCTCCACATTCGGACCGATGATCCCGACTATGGCGGCGGTAAAGGTCCTGCCGGGGGTCTATGACATCCCGAATTTTTACTACCGCAGCATCGGTGTCTTCACCAATACGGTGCCCGTGGATGCCTATCGCGGTGCGGGCCGACCGGAAGCCATCTATGTGATTGAGAGATTGATGGATACCGCCGCACGGGAACTGGGCCTTGGGCAAGAGGCAATCCGGCGCAAAATCATCATTCCGGTCTCTTCCATTCCCTACTCGACCTCCACAGGTACCG
>CALEMG010000032.1 GCA_937910835.1 uncultured Alphaproteobacteria bacterium
AGACCCGGCTCATCGAAAAGCTGCGGAATGTCTTCTGCATCGAAGCCAAGTGCCTTGATCGCGAGGTCGCATGGAATATCATGCTCAGACCCGTCAATTTCGACCGGCACCTGACGACCGGTGGAATCCGCAATTCCCAAATGCATGTTGATCGCCTTGACACCGTTTACCCCGCCATCACCAAGAAAGGCTTTTGGCGCGGAAAGCCAGACGAATTCAACCCCCTCCTCTTCCGCGTTGACAACCTCACGGAGCGAGCCCGGCATATTCTTGCGATCCCGGCGGTAAAGGCATTTCACAGATTTCGCTCCCTGCCGTACTGCCGTGCGGACGCAGTCCATCGCCGTATCACCGCCGCCAATAACAACGACATTCTTGCCCGAGGCATTCAAGGTTCCATCCTCGAAGGCAGGAACAGCATCACCCAGCCCTTTCCGGTTCGACGCAGTCAGATATTCCAGCGCCGTCACAATACCTTCATGCCCGCTTCCCGGCACCGACATGTCTCTCGATTTGTAGACACCGGTTTCAATAACGACCGCGTCATGCTTCGCCCGAAGATCGGCAAGCGCTGCATCACGACCAATCTCAAAATCCAGAAGAAAGGTTACGCCGCCATCGTTCAGCTGCTTGGCCCGCTTCTCAACCACATCCTTTTCCAGTTTAAAGCTCGGGATACCATAGATCAGGAGACCGCCGACGCGATCATAACGATCATAGACATGAACCTGATAGCCTCTCTTGCGCAGTTCATCCGCCGCAGCGAGGCCACCCGGACCCGCGCCGATAACACCAACAGACTGTTCGCGCTCGATACTGGGAACCGTCGGCTTGACCCAGCCTTTTTCCCACGCAGTGTCCGTAATATATTTTTCAACGGCGCCGATTGTTACCGATTCAAAACCCTTTTCAATGACACAAGAGCCTTCACAAAGTCGGTCCTGCGGGCAAATGCGGCCGCAAATTTCGGGAAAGTTGTTTGTTGACTGGCTGACCTCATAAGCCTCTTCCAGACGACCGGCCGCCGTCATCATCAACCAATCCGGAATATTGTTCTGGACAGGGCAATGAACCTGGCAATAGGGGATTCCACATTGCGAGCAGCGGCTCGCCTGTTCTGTGGCCCGATCACTGTCAAATTCATCATAAATCTCATCGAAATCCTGGCGGCGCATCTCTGCTGCACGCTTGGCCGGCATTTTCTTATCAAGTGAGACAAATTTCAGCATTTTTTCAGTCATCAGACATTCCCGTTCCGAACCTCTGCGTCGAGGCCCGGGCAAATAGCAACAACATTGATCAAATTACATACATGACACGGATACGGATCGGCAGTTCTTACTTAAGCTTCTCATCAAGAAGCATTAGGCCGCCAGAATCTCGCTCTTAGAGGCTTGAATACCCCAAATGCATAGGAAAGGCCAGCAAAAAAATCAATATGAGACAGTATTACTGACATAAATTTTATTGTTTTTTATCGATTTTTGTTGCGCAGTCGTAAAATTCTTAATCTGTCGCTAAATATTAAGTCCGATTCGGACCTTTTATGCAGTAATAGAATTCAACCCACCGCCCCGGCGATATCGCCGCAGATATTCCGGCACCACCGCATCAATCGTGGTTGGCTGAACTCCGAGGTCCTGAAGATTCGGGAAATCGCCACTCGCGACATTATCTTCCTGCAGCAGCTTGACCTGATCCGCAGTCAGCGGCGGACGTCCCGGGGCGAGCGCCATAAGGCTAGCCATAATGGACATTACGCCAGAAGGAACCGGTAACAGCAGGCATTTGCGGCCCGTGAATTCGAGAACCTTTTCCAGAAGTTCCTTGAAACTGTATATATCCGGCCCTGTCAGTTCCCAGATTTTTCCCTGCTCCGCAGGTGTCTCAATAACCCGGACAATTGCATCCGCCAGATCTTCCACCCAGACCGGCTGCATTTTCATTTTCCCGCCGTCCGCCAGCGGAAAGACCGGCGCCAGGGACAAGATAGTTGCAAAGCGGTTGAAAAAATCATCATCACAACCAAACACGACCGAGGGGCGAAGAATGGTCGCGCCCGGAAATTCCTTCGCCACCAGTTCTTCCCCGACGGCTTTGCTGCGCGCATAGGCCGCCTCATGATCTTTTCGGGCTCCAAGCGCCGACATATGAATGAGCTGCCTCGCACCGGCCGCTTTTGCCGCAGCGGCAATACGCTCGGCCGCATCTACATGAAGGCGTCCAAAATTCTGCGCGCCCTTCTCGTAGAGAACGCCCACAAGATTGATCACTATGTCAGCGCCCGCGACCGCCCGATCGACAGACCGCTGATCCCGGACATTCGTCTTGAATCCAACGATCTGACCGACCGCGCCCTGTGTGATCAAATGAGACGCGCTTTCGGGATCGCGCACAGCAAGGCGGATTTGATGCCCTTTCGCTGCCAGACGACCAACCAGATGCCGACCAATGAAGCCGGACCCGCCAAAAATGGTAATCAAATGACCCGACATTCCCTAATTCCTCTGCTTGCGGCGAGATCTTACGCACGCCCAATATACCTCAGTTGAAGCCAATATCTACCCGCTTAGCTCTATAACGCCAAGAGCAAACCGTAAAATTCTTCAATTCTTTTGACGAAGTTTGTTGACATACTGCCAAGCGCTTTATATCAGAGGCGTCGATAAGTTGCCCAGGTGGCGGAATTGGTAGACGCGCTAGCTTCAGGTGCTAGTTTCTGTATGGAAGTGGAAGTTCGAGTCTTCTCCTGGGCACCAATGCTTTAGCATATATTTACGGTTATGCCCCATCCTTCTCGCTGCACTAGCCGTTACCGGAGGATGAAATGGCAATTTTTCTACATCATGGCGACCTTCCTGACGATATCGATCTCGGTCCATCCATTGCGGTGGACAGCGAGACGATGGGGCTTATCCCGCATCGTGACCGGCTTTGTCTTGTTCAGCTTTCATCCGGAGACGGGAATGCCCATCTCGTTAAATTTGATGGCAAAAGCTATGACGCGCCAAATCTCGCCCGGCAGCTTGGCGATCCGAAACGGCTCAAGATATTCCATTTCGGACGGTTCGATATTGCCGTGATGGAACATTACCTCAATGTGACCTGCGCACCTGTTTACTGCACGAAAATCGCTTCACGCTTGGTCAGAACTTACACCGATCGGCATGGGCTAAAGAATCTCTGCCAGGAAATTCTCGGCATTGATATTTCAAAGCAACAGCAATCTTCCGACTGGGGGGCAAATGACCTCAGCGATGCGCAACTGGAATATGCCGCTTCCGATGTTCTCTATCTGCACCAGTTGAAAGAACGCCTTGATGAAATGCTGATACGCGAAGGGCGATCGGAGCTTGCGGAACAATGTTTTAGATTTCTGCCGACTCGCGCAAGGCTCGATCTTGCAGGATGGGCGGACACTGACATCTTTGCACATAGTTAAGGTAGGGCAGCAAGGCGCTATTAACCTTGTTAAGAAGGCACAATTTTCTTATATATTGATGGACTTCAATGATAGCGCGCCAGCCCGGTTATAACGGCACGTGAAAGCGCAAACAGATGACGGATCGGTTAATGGCAATTTCAAAGGACGCGGCAACGACTCGAATTGACGAGACGACCGATCTTGTTGCGGCCCGAAAAGTCCTGAGAATAGAGGCGGATGCGATTTTGCAGCTTCTGGACGATCTCGACAGCGAGTTTGTGAAAGCCCTCGATTTTATCTTCAAGGCACGGGGTCGCGTTATCGTCAGCGGCATGGGGAAAAGCGGACATATCGGCAACAAGATAGCCGCGACGCTTGCCTCCACAGGCACGCCCGCCCAATTCGTTCACCCGGCAGAAGCGAGCCATGGCGACCTCGGCATGATCACAAAGGATGATGTCGTACTGTGCCTCTCCAATTCCGGCGGGACGAAAGAACTGAGTGATATCATCGCCTATACCCGGCGTTTTCATATCCCTCTCATCGCGATTGTCGGCAAAGCCGACAGCACGCTTGGCCGCCGCGCCGATGCTCTATTGCTCTGCCGGATGTTCCGGAAGCCTGCCCGATGGGGCTTGCCCCCACAACTTCAACAACAGCAACGTTGGCGATGGGGGATGCTCTTGCAGTTGCTCTACTTTCGCGCCGCGGCTTCAATGCCGAACAGTACCGCGTTTTTCACCCGGGCGGCAAACTAGGCGGATCACTGGTCAAGGTTGAGGACCTGATGCATACCGGAGATGCCATGCCGCTTGCGCAGGAAGGCACTCTGATGAGCGAAGCTCTGATCGAAATCTCCGCCAAAAGCTTCGGCTGTGTCGGTATTCTGGACAGGAACAATATACTCGTCGGCATTATTACAGATGGTGACCTAAGGCGACATATGGGTGCAGACCTTCTTGGCATGGCCGTTAATGACGTGATGACCCGCGATCCACAGACGATATCTTCCCAAGCGCTCGCAGGCGAAGCACTTGCACAAATGAATTCGACCGGATTCAACGGCATTACCTGCCTTTTTGTGGTCGATGAGGGCCAGACGATCAGTATTATAAGTGTTCATGACTGCCTGCGCAGCGGGGTCATGTAACGTATGAAACGCGTGGACGCCATACCAACAAAGGACGAAACCTCGAACGAGACGCTTGCCGGCACGACTGATTTCATTGGCATGCCGGACTTGGCGGAAATGAAGTTCAACGCCCGCTACAGTCATTTTGTCGCAGTTATCAAGTTCATATTATTGGGCCTTGCGATCCTATTGGTTGGATTGGCCTTCATTCTTCCCAATCTTGACAAGCCGGAGGGCTTCAAACTCGATTACGCGGATGTCACGGTGTCTGATAACGGGCTGACGATGAAGAACCCGCAATATGTTGCAAGCGATATTAACGAGCGGCAATATGTCGTGACAGCGGATACGGCGACACAGAAGACGGCAACGGCTTCTCTTGTCTCGCTTACGAATATACAGGCGGATATCACACTTCCCAGCAAGGACTGGATTTCCATCACGGCGCCGGCGGGAGAACTGGATACGGAAACCGGTGTTCTAGACCTCTATGGCGAGATTGATATTTTCAGCGACAGCGGCAATCAGTTTTCCGCCAACTCGGCTCAAGTCAATCTGAAGAAACGGACGATCACAAGCGAAAATCCGTTAAAAGGTCACGGTCCTCTTGGTGCCATTGAAGCTGACCGTCTTGCCGCAGATCAGATTACTGGTAACATACGATTTGACGGCAATGTCAAAATGACTATCAATCCTTAAAAAAAGAATCTTGGACATCCCCAAATGCGCAGGCTGACAAAAGAACTAAAAATACTGACTCTTGCCATTGGCCTGTTCGCAGCAGGGTCGCCCGAGAGCACCATGGCGCAATCAGCGCTAACAGGCGGCAGTTTCGATACTAATCAGCCGATTGAAATCACCGCAGATTCACTTGAGGTGCAACAGGCCAACCAAATTGCCATCTTCGAAGGCAATGTACAGGTTGTGCAGGGCGAGATCAGGATGCGCGCCGCTAAGCTGATGGTGCATTACGCCGATAAGAACCAGTCTGAGAGTGGGGAGCCTGCCAACATCCGTCAGATTGATGCTCTGGGGGATGTTTTCCTCTCCAGCCCACGCGAAACAGCGCAGGGTGATAAAGGCGTCTACGACGTTACAAATAAGCAGATTGATTTGCAGGGAAATGTGGTATTAACACAAGGAAAGAACGTTCTACGTGGCAACACGCTGACACTTAACCTGATTACCGGCAAAAGCCGGGTTGAAGGCGGCGGCGCGACAGACGGAAATACGGGCCGTGTGAAGGGGATTTTTGTTCCTGAGAAAAAAGCCGGCGAGTAGAGTATGAGACGGATATGACAACAGGAACAGAGGAATTGGATCGGGGCCCACGGCTGGTAGCAGAAAACTCCGGCCTGAGAGCGCAGAACATCGGCAAGGCCTTCAAAAAGAGGCCAATCCTTCGGGGTGTCGACATAACTGTCAGCCGCGGCGAGGCTGTTGGCCTCCTCGGGCCTAACGGTGCCGGCAAAACGACCAGCTTCTATATCATTTCAGGCCTGTTGCGACCCGACTACGGAACAATTTATCTCGATGGCCGGGATGTCACGGAACTCCCGATGTATCGGCGCGCCCGTCTGGGTATCGGTTATCTGCCGCAGGAAGCATCGATTTTCCGTGGCATGAATGTGGAGCAGAATATCCGCTCCGTCCTTGAACTTATCGAACCTGTCCGAGAAAAACGGGAGAACCAGCTGGAAAGCTTGCTCGCGGAATTCTCCATCTCTCACCTTCGCCGCACCCCGTCGATTGCCTTGTCCGGTGGTGAGCGTCGTCGGGTTGAAATTGCCCGAGCGCTCGCGGGCCAGCCTAACTACATCATGCTCGACGAGCCATTGGCGGGCATCGACCCGATCGCCGTTGGCGACATACGCGATCTGGTTTCCCACCTCAAAGACCGTGGGATAGGAGTCCTGATCACCGAACATAACGTACGCGAAACGCTTGATATCATTGACCGTGCATATATTCTTAACGAAGGTCGTGTCATAAAGGAAGGAAACCCGTCGGAGATTGTGTCCGACGAAGGAGTGAGACGCGTATATTTAGGGGATCGCTTCAATCTCTAGACAGCTCGAGATTGACAGGGATCAGGAGTGACAATGGCGCTAACGCCCAGACTTGATCTAAGGCAAAGCCAGCAGCTT
The DNA here is from genome assembly GCA_937910835.1 of uncultured Alphaproteobacteria bacterium. GTDB lineage: Bacteria > Pseudomonadota > Alphaproteobacteria > Sneathiellales > Sneathiellaceae > Sneathiella. The sequence continues at coordinate 6,704 of CALEMG010000032.1, forward strand.
GTGATGACGCCACAGTTGCAGCAGGCAATCAAGCTGTTGCAATTGTCCAATCTGGACTTGGCCGCCTACGTGGAACAGGAGCTAGAGAAAAATCCCCTTCTTGAACGCGACGAGACGCAACCCGGCGAGGATGAATATCCCGCCACGGATGGTGACGCAGACATCGAAAATGATGGGGATCCCGCTTCGCTTGAGGAAATAAATATTTCAGAAGAAGCGCCCCTTTCCGCCGCCGAAAATACTGCCATCGACACAGATTACGACAATATCTACACAAGTGATGCCCCTCTCGATGCTCCGTCGGATGCCATTGGCGCAGATGCCGCCAATACAGGCATTCTGGCGGCCAGCTCGGGAGGGAGTAGTTCCTTCTCCGGAACCGACCTTAATCTAGAGA
>CALEMG010000033.1 GCA_937910835.1 uncultured Alphaproteobacteria bacterium
CTTCAACTGACCGTCGACACCAAAGGGCGGCTATCCAGTGTAGAAGAGTTCGAGAATATTATCCTGCGAGCCCAGGACGATGGGTCGATTATACGCATCAAGGATGTGGCCCGTGTCGAGTTAGGCGCCCAAAATTCCCAACAACAACTGAAACTCGGAGGCTCTGCTGCGGCGGGTGTCGCGATCTATCTTTCCCCCGGGGCTAATGCCGTTATTACAGCCACTTCTGTAGAAGAAAAAATTGCAGAACTCGCCGAAAGATTTCCCGCCAGCATGGAGTACCATAAATTCGTCGACAGTGCCGAATTCGTCGATGATATGATATATAAAGTGGTCGAGACCCTGATCGAGGCGTTTGCCCTCGTCGCCATTGTGGTGTTCGTCTTTCTCGGTCGTTTCCGGGCAACCCTTATCCCGTTGTTTGCAGTACCGGTTGCCATTATCGGCGCCATTGCCGTCATTTATGCGCTCGGCTTTACGGCGAATATTATCTCCCTTCTTGCCTTGGTGCTGGCCATCGGCATTGTCGTTGATGATGCAATCATCGTTGTTGAAAATGTAGAGCGGGTGATGGAGGAAGAGCCCCACCTGTCCCCCGCAAAGGCTGCACATAAGGCAATGATGGAAATCGCCGGGTCTATTATTGCCATCACATTTGTGTTGCTGGCGGTGTTTATTCCGGTTGCCGTGCTCCCAGGTTCCTCCGGCGTGCTATTCCGGCAATTTGCCATCGCGGTTTCATCCGCAATGGTCATTTCCGCTATTAACGCCCTGACCCTATCGCCTGCCCTATGCGCATTATTCCTGCGGCCAGGCAAGCCGGTCGTCTTTATGCGTCCAATTACCTCGCTAATTAACCGCATTGGCGACGGTTACGCCGGCCTGATCAAGACGCTCGTTCGGGTTTCCGCACTCGCCGTCGCTGCAGCGATCGGAATCGGGCTAGTTTCCGGGTATGGCATCACCTCAACACCGGCCGGTTTCGTCCCAGAAGAGGACAAAGGCTATGTTATGATCGTCTTTCAGCTTCCGGCAGGCGCCTCATTCAATCGTACCGTAAAAGTAGCGGATAAGACGGTAGAAGCTTTAAAAGGAGACCCGGCTGTTCGAATGATCGGACAAGTCGCCGGCCTTGATCTTTTAAGTAACAGTAATGCATCCAATGCCGGTGTTGTTTTCTTGAACCTCAAACCCTATTCAGAGCGCAAATCCCCCGAATTAAGTGCGACGGCCGTATTGCAACGCGCGCTGCCAAAACTGGCCGGCATTGCCGAAGCCGCCTTTATCCCGCTTAATCCTCCCGCCATTGATGGCCGCGGGAACGCCGGTGGCTTTCAATATATGCTTCAGGCGCTGCAAGGACAAAAGCCTTCTGAAATGTGCGCTGTGCTTCGTAATATTGTTGTTGAAGCTAATCAAGATCCAAATATCGCCAGCGCCTTTTCAACATTCGAGGCGAATACACCGCAAGTCTCCCTTGATATGGATCGGGACAAGGCAAGAACGCTTGGGGTCGAAATTTCCGATGTCTTCAGCGCATTGCAAAGCCAACTGGGTGGATACTATGTCAACGATTTCAATCTGTTTGGCCGAACATGGACTGTATATGTTCAGGGCAGCGAAGAATACCGCGCGAAGATTGAAGATATATACGACATACAGGTTCGCAATTCATCGGGCGAGATGGTGTCCATCTCCAGCTTCGCGGAGGCGCGTCTGGATAGCGGTCCGCGCCAAATCACCCGGTATAACAATTATGAATCGGCCGCAATATTTGGCAATCCAATGCCGGGTGCAGGGCTGGGCGTCGCCATGACGGATATGAGTAAAATTTCAGCGAGTGAATTGCCAAGCGGCTATGCCTACGAATGGACCGGCCTCGCCCTGCAACAGGTGGAAGCTGCTGGGAAAACCCCGCTCGTCATCGGTCTCGCCTTTGTTTTTGCCTATCTTTTCCTGGTCGCGCTTTATGAAAGCTGGAGCATACCGCTGGCTATCCTGTCGTCTGTCGTCATGGCCGTCTTTGGCGCCGTCGCCGGTATTCGGATCGCTGGGCTCTCATTCGATCTCTATGCGCAAATCGGTATTGTTGTCCTAATCGCTTTGGCGGCAAAGAATGCTATCCTGATCAATACCTTTGCGCTTGAGCAAAGAAATATCGGCAAACCTCTTGCGGAATCCGCCGCAGATGGCGCACGTTTGCGATTCCGCCCCGTCATGATGACAAGTTTTGCCTTTATTATGGGACTGGTGCCGCTCGTGATCGCCTCCGGCGCCGGCGCCGGAGCGATGGTTGCCCTTGGCGTTCCCGTATTTTCTGGAATGCTCGCCGCCGCAACGGTTGGTATGTTGCTGATCCCCATGTTATATGTCGCCTTCCAGTGGATGCGCGAAAAAGCAGGCTGGAGGCCCGTCGTCGAAAGATAGGAACATCCGTTGACTACCAAAGACTCCGAGACAGCAACCGATCCGGTATGCGGTATGAAAGTTGTGCCTGATACAGGTAAGCCGTGTCATGTCCACAATAATGAGACCTATCATTTCTGTTCGCAGAAATGTTGCGATAAGTTTGTCGCCGACCCCTACTTCTATATAAGCGGCAATCATAAAAAACGGCGGCAATCAACGGCCAAGGCGACCGAGTACACCTGCCCCATGCATCCGGAAATTATCCAGGATCACCCCGGGGACTGTCCAAAATGTGGTATGGCGCTGGAACCAATGGGCACCCCCAACGCGGATGAAGGCCCGAACGAGGAACTTATCGACTTCACACGCCGCTTCTGGATAAGCGTAGCGCTTGCCCTGCCGCTTCTTATACTGACTATGGGAGAGATGGCCGGACTTCCCTTTGAACGATGGATCGGCGCAAAATTCTCAACATGGATCCAATTAGCACTGGCGACGCCGGTTGTCCTATGGGCCGCAATACCCTTCTTCAAGCGCGGATGGTCTTCGATTGTCAACCGCAGTCCCAACATGTGGACACTGATCATGCTTGGCGTCACAGCGGCCTACGGCTTTAGCGTCGTGGCGACGTTATTTCCCGGCAGTTTCCCTCCCTCCTTTCAAACGAAGGACGGCGTTGTTCCGGTCTATTATGAGGCGGCAGCTGTGATTATCGCCCTGATCTTCTTAGGTCAAGTGCTAGAACTACGCGCACGAGAGCAGACCGGCTCCGCGATCAAGGCGCTTCTCAATCTTGCCCCAAAGTCCGCGCGGCGGATCAATGCGGACGGGTCAGAATATGATGTTCCGCTCGAAAATATCCTTGAAGGGGACAAGCTGCGTGTGAGGCCGGGTGACAGTATTCCTGTGGACGGCGTCGTGGCGGAAGGTCATTCCTCCGTTGATGAAAGCATGATCAGTGGAGAGTCCGTGCCTGTTGAGAAAAATGAAGGCGATAAACTCACCGGTGGTACGCTGAATGGTACAGGCTCACTGGTCATGAAAGCCGAACTCGTGGGCGCGGATACCATGCTCTCGAAAATTGTCGAGATGGTGGCCTCCGCCCAGCGATCCCGCGCGCCAATTCAAGGGATGGCAGATAAGGTTGCTGCCTGGTTCGTACCGAGCGTTGTTATCGTTGCCATTATTGCCTTTATCATCTGGGCGGCTTTCGGGCCCTCTCCCGCCATGATACATGCGATTGTCGCCGCCGTATCCGTTCTAATCATCGCCTGCCCTTGCGCACTCGGCCTCGCGACCCCTATGTCGATCATGACCGCGACGGGACGGGGCGCAAATGCGGGTGTACTCATCCGTGATGCG
>CALEMG010000034.1 GCA_937910835.1 uncultured Alphaproteobacteria bacterium
ACGAGCCCGATACCAAGCTTCTGCGTCATTTCAAATAGGCGACCTGCCATGTCCATCGCATGGACCATGCTTTCCATCGCGCAAGGGCCGGCAATAATGGCAAGCGGCAGATCATTACCAACCGTAATGTCGCCTATCTGGACGTGATGATTTTCAGTCATGTCTATACCAATCGTGATTTCTTGACCGCCGCCTCGATAAAGCTTTCAAAGAGCGGATGCGGCGCAAAGGGCTTCGATTTTAACTCAGGATGAAACTGGACGCCAATAAACCAGGGATGATCCGTAATTTCGACAATTTCCGGCAGTTCCCCGTCTGGGGAAAGGCCCGAGAATTTATAACCGACCTTCTCCAATACCTCTTTATAGGCGACGTTCACTTCATAACGATGACGATGGCGCTCATCGACATGGGACGCTCCATAAATCTCGTTCACCTTGGTGCCCTCGACAAGATCACAAGGATAGGACCCCAGACGCATGGTACCGCCCAGATCGCTCTCCTCGCTCCGGACTTCCGTCATATTGCCGCGCGTCCATTCGGTCATCAGCCCGACGACATTGGGGTCATACTCGCCAAACTCAGACGTGCCCGCATTCGGCAGGCCCGCAAGACTGCGGCAGCCCTCAATAACCGCCATCTGCATGCCGAAGCATATCCCGAAATAGGGAATTTTCTGCTCACGCGCATACTGGACGGCCTTAATCTTGCCCTCCGCGCCACGCTCTCCAAACCCGCCAGGAACGAGAATGGCGTCTGCATCGCCAAGAAGATTTGCCGGAGACACACCATCTGATTCAAATTGCTCTGATTCCAGCCATTTGATCTTGACCCGCACCCGGTTGGCGATCCCACCATGAATAAGCGATTCCGTCAGGGACTTATAAGCATCCTGAAGCTCGATATACTTGCCGACCACCGTTACATTTACCTCGCCTTCCGGATGAAGCACCCGATCGACGATATTTTCCCATTTGGATAGATCCGGCTTCGATACATCCGTAATCCCGAAGGCTTTCAGGACCTGCTCGTCAAAACCTTCCTTATGGTAGCTGAGTGGGACTTCATAGATAGTGCGCACGTCCAGCGCCTGAATAACGGCATCTTCCGACACATTACAGAAAAGCCCTATTTTCCGACGCTGACCCGGTGGGATCGGCTGCTCACTCCGGCAGAGCAGGATATCAGGCTGGATACCGATGGAGCGAAGCTCCTTCACCGAATGCTGCGTCGGCTTGGTTTTAAGCTCTCCCGCCGCCGCAATATAAGGCACCAACGTCAAATGAATGAAGACTGCATTATTGCCGAGCTCATAGCCGAGTTGGCGGATCGCCTCCAAAAACGGCAGCCCCTCAATATCGCCGACGGTGCCACCGATTTCGACAAGGACAAAATCCTCATCGTCCAGGTTGGCAGTCGCGAATTCCTTGATGGCGTTGGTGATATGCGGAATGACCTGCACCGTACCGCCGAGATAATCGCCGCGCCGCTCTTTGCGGATCACCGTCTGGTAAATCCGCCCGGTGGTGACATTATCCGTCTGCTTGGAGGGAACGCCGGTAAAGCGCTCGTAATGTCCAAGGTCGAGATCGGTTTCCGCCCCGTCATCGGTGACATAGCATTCGCCATGCTCGTAAGGATTCATCGTGCCGGGATCGACGTTGATATAGGGATCCAGTTTCCGAAGGCGGACCTTATAGCCACGCGCCTGCAGGAGGGAGGCCAAAGCCGCCCCAGCGAGACCTTTGCCAAGCGAGGAAACCACACCACCGGTAATGAAAATAAACCGAGCCATGGAGTTACGTTATAACCAATTCTGTAATCAACGGAAAGTAAAAGAGGCGGCAATTACGCCGCCTCCGATATTTTTATCAGGCTGCCCGATTATTCCGAAACCGGAGCCGATGGCTCCGCCGGCTTTTCAGGCACTGCCGGCACCGCATTTTCCGGAGCGCCCGTCGTCGCGGGGGTATCCAGAATGGACGTCGGCTCGGAATGCGTACCGCTGATGATTGCGAGCAGAACGCTTGTCAGCATAAAGGCACCCGCCAGCCCTGCTGTCGTGCGGGTAAGCAGGTTCGCCGCACCGCGGCTTGACATTGCGCCGCCGCCACCGCCGCCACCGATACCAAGCGCGCCGCCTTCGGAGCGTTGCAACAGCACAACCGCAATCAGAAAGACCGCGATCATAATATGAATGACCAGAAGGACAGTTTCCATTCTCTTCAATTCCAGTATTGAAGGCGGCCAACGCCGCCCCGTTATTCAACAATTGCAGGGCTTCTACACCAAAGTTCATTGGATTGCTAGTAACTTTCCCGCGCTTTTTCTCAAATTGACGTGGCGACGATCGGCCAGAAATCAACGGCCTTTAAACTTGCGCCGCCAACCAGCGCGCCGTCGACATTCTCAACCGCCATCAGTTCTTCAGCATTGCTGCCTTTGACCGAACCGCCATAGAGGACACGCACCTGATCCGAATCATTCATCAATGCGCCCAGTTCTTTACGAATATGGGCATGAACCACGGCAACATCATTCGGGGTTGGTGTCTTTCCTGTCCCAATTGCCCACACAGGCTCATAGGCGATCACTGTGTTTGACGCCGTTGCCCCACCCGGAAGGGAATTTCTGACCTGATCACTGATGATATCGAGAGTTTTATCGCCCTCACGCTCTGCCAGTGTCTCCCCGACACAGACAATCGCGATCAATCCGCCGCGATGCGCAGCCTCTGCCTTCGCCTTCACGCTGGCATTGGACTCGTCATGATCGGCCCGCCGCTCCGAATGGCCAACGATGCAATAGCAGGCGCCTGCATCCTTCAGCATTTCCGCTGAGATATCCCCGGTATGCGCCCCGCTCTCATTCGCATGGCAATCCTGACCGCCAATATCGACAGAGCTACCTTCTGTAATGGTCGCCATCTCGCGGACAAGCGTTGCGGGAGGACAGATCAGGATATCGCAATTGGGAGCGGAATGCCCTTTGGCTTCATTCACCAGAGCTTTTAATTCAGTCGCAGCAGCCGCAGCCAGACCGTTCATTTTCCAGTTCCCGGCAATCAGCGGGCGTCTTTGATTTGACATCTATTTCCCTCAGAATATTCGCGTAAATTAGGACAGATATTGTAATTTCACGTTGATATGCCATTTTTTAAGCTAGAAAGATACCGCTTTGCTAAATTCCATGTTGCTCCGCCCTGTCCTGTACCTATAATCGGGCGCGCTTACGCCGGGCGGCACTTGGAACGACCGACGAATTTTAAACTGACGGGTTACTGGTAGACAATTAATATGCTTCACGCGATGCGAAAAGGAGCCAGCGGATGGCTCGCAAAAGGTTTGTTGCTTCTTCTGGTCGCGAGTTTCGGCGTTTGGGGGATCGGCGGCGATATGCTGTCCAGCTCCGTCGGCAGCAACGTAATTGAGGTGGGCGACACTTCTGTCTCTCTCGGTGAATTCCAGCGTGACTACCAGCGGAACCTCAATCTTCTTTCGGCGCGTTTTAATACGCAGCTGACACAGGAGCAAGCACGCCAGTTTGGCCTGGCCCAGATGACGGTAAATCAGATTGCCTCGCGAGCGCTAATCGATGAAAAGACAAAATCCCTCGGCCTCAGTGCCGATGACGACGCCGTGCGTAAAATGATCCAGAGACAGCCCACGTTCCAAAATCAGTTTCAGCAGTTTGACCGCTTCATGTTCGAGCAGTTTCTTGCCCGCAATGGCTACAGCGAAGGCGAATATATCGAGATTGTCCGCAATGACATCACCGGGGATCAGCTCTTTGGTACCCTGTCACAAGGTGTCAACAAGGCGCCGACCGTGCTTGTCGATACATTCTATGCCTATCTCGCCGAGAAACGGACAGCCAAATATATCGATATCCTCGACAGCAGCATTGGCTTCGCCCCTGCCCCGACCGATGAAGAGCTAGAAGCATTGATCAAGGAAAATCCGGAAAACTATTCAGCTCCGGAATATCGTAAAATCAGCTATATCCTGCTGACGCCCGAGACACTTGCTGCCGAAACGGACATTTCCGACGACGACCTTAAGGCCGAGTATGAAGCGCGGAAAAGCGAATTCGACACGCCGGAAACGCGCGCGGTTATCCAGATGATCTTCGAAAATGAGGATAAAGCCACAGCGGCACATAAGAAAATTACCGATGGCGCCGATTTCGCAGAGATTGCCATGTCAGACCTGCAACTGACGCCCTCCGACATCGACTTGGGCATGATGTCGAAAACAGACCTCCTCCCCGAACTACAGGGACCGGTTTTCGATCTTGAAAAAGGCGGCGTCACGCAGCCGGTCAAAACCATACTTGGCTGGCATGTTGCAAAAGTTGAAGACATTGTCCCCGGTGAAGAGCAAAACTTCGAGGCGGTGAAGGACCAACTGAAGAAAGATATCCTGCAGAACAAAGCACAGGAACTTCTCTATACGGAAGCCACAAAGCTTGAAGACGAATTTGCCGGCGGCGCAAATCTGAATGAGGCCGCTGAGACTCTTGATCTTCCCGTCGTGACAACAGACTGGATCGATGCAAGCGGCAGCGACAAGTCAAGCAATCCCCTTGACGGACTGCCGACCGTGACCGGCTTTTTGAGCGAAGCCTTTGCCCGGCAGGTTGGCGATGACGTTGAGGTAAGCGAAACCGCGGACGGCGGATATTATGCTGTTGTTGTCGATCAGGTAGAAACCGCCGCCGTCAAGCCATTGGCCGACGTGAAAGAACAAGTGACACAGGATTGGCAAGCCAACTGGCGTCATGAAGAGGCGCGTAAAAAAGCCGAGGAGCTTCTGGTTAAGCTTAACGCCGGAGAAGATTTCGAAAAAATCGTCACGGAAATGGGCCTTACAATGCAAACATCATCTGCTGTCCTAAGAAGTGGGTCAGCGGAGGAACTATCCCCCGTCGCCCGGGATGGTCTGTTCGACCTACAGCCCGGCGCCTATGGCGTGAATGTCAATCAGGCGGGCAATGGCACCCTGCTCTATGGCGTTGCCGACATTATCCCGGCGGACCCATCCGCAGATGAGGACGCCTTCGCCCAGATGTCCGAGCAGATTACGGCCAGCATCCGGGCTGGCATCCTTGCGGAATATGAAAATTATCTTCAAAAAGATATCGGTATTTCCGTGAAGGAAGATCTGATCAAGGAATATTTCTGACATATGTCCATTCAGCCCAGCTTTGCCGATTTCAAAAAGAAACATGAAACCGGCCAGTCGCAGATCCTGTGGACGACACTGGTCGCCGATCTGGAAACCCCCGTCTCCGCAATGATGAAGCTCGCGGGAGGGCAGGCGAATTCCTTCCTGCTTGAATCCGTTGAGGGCGGGGCTGTACGCGGTCGCTATTCCATCATCGGCCTGAAACCGGACCTTATCTGGCGCTGTGACGGAAATGAGGCGCGCATCAATCGGATGGCGCGGTTCGATCCTGATGCGTTTGTCGCCTGTGAAGGTAGCGTGCTGGATAACCTGCAAGCCCTGATCGATGAAAGTCATATCGACCTTCCGGCAAATCTTCCGCCCATGGCAGCGGGTCTGGTGGGATATATGTCGTATGACACCGTTCGCCTGATGGAGAAAATTCCGGACGGCAATCCGGACGAGTTGCATATCCCCGAAGGGATGTTCATCCGTCCGACGGTCATGGCTATATTTGACAGCATCCTTGATCTTGTCACCATCGTCACGCCGATTTGGGCGCAGGACGCTCGCTCGGCGCAGGATGCCTATAACCATGCCGCGGAGCGCATCGCCGATGCAGTACATGATTTCGAGCGAAGCCTACCCCATAGTGCCTCTCTTGATGCGGGCAATCTTGATCTGCCGGAACCGACGTCCAACACCACGACGACCGAGTATTACTCAATGGTCGAGAAGGCGAAAGAATATATCCGTGCCGGAGATATTTTCCAGGTTGTCCCGTCGCAGCGGTTCGAGTTGCCTTTCGAGCTGCCTTCGCTTGCGCTTTACCGAGCGCTCAGACGCACCAACCCGTCCCCCTTCATGTTCTACCTGAATTTCGGAGAGTTCTCGATCGTTGGATCCAGCCCTGAAATTCTGGTTCGTTTACGCGATAACAAAGTCACGATCCGTCCCATTGCCGGCACTCGTCCGCGCGGCGGCAACGCCGCCGAGGATGCCGCGCTTGCGGAAGACCTCCTCTCCGATCCGAAGGAGCTGGCGGAGCATCTGATGCTGCTCGATCTCGGGCGCAATGACGTGGGCCGGGTCGCCAAGATCGGCTCTGTCACCGTCACCGAAAAGATGGAAATCGAGAATTATTCCCATGTGATGCATATCGTATCCAATGTGGAAGGCGAAATAGCCGATGGGCTGACGGCCATCGATGCGCTAAAGGCCGGGTTCCCGGCGGGCACTGTCTCGGGCGCCCCCAAAGTGCGCGCGATGGAAATCATTGACGAGCTTGAGAAAAGCCGCCGGGGTGTCTATGGCGGCGCAGTTGGCTATATTTCTGCGAATGGCTCGATGGATACCTGCATTGCTCTTCGGACCGCCCTCGTCAAGGACCAGAAAGTCTATATTCAAGCAGGCGGCGGCGTCGTTGCAGACAGCGATCCGAAGGCGGAATATGAGGAAACGGTGAACAAGGCAAAAGCCCTGGTCAGGGCCGCACAAGAAGCCGTTCGTTACGCGTCCGATAGCAACCGGAATAGATAGTCGGGTCTATCCTTTGAAGGTAAGCGCCGGCACGGCGCTGACGGGCACGAACAGGAAACCTTTTTTCTTAGCCTCGGGCAGCCATTTCTGAAGTACCCGAATTGTCGCTGGGTGCGGATGACCGATAGCAATGACCACACCGGCCCGCTCCGCCGTCGCCTCCACCTCAGCCAACTGCTTCAAGATCGCTGCTTCTTCGATGACATGCACAAAGAAGATATCTCGCTTAACCGATGGCATACCCCGCTCAATGGCGAGACGATATCCTGTCGAGGCGGAGGTTGTCTTGGAATCAAGGAACAGAAGTCCCCGCTCCGCCATGATATCCATCACCACGGCCATTGCCTCCCCGTCGGCGGTAAAACGGCTTCCCATATGATTATTGACACCGACATAGCCTTCAAAACTGTCGAGATTACGTATGGTACGCGCTCTGAGATCTTCCTTGGATAAGCTCGTCAGCAAGGCGTTAGGACCAGGATCTACATGGTGATCTGTCGGCTCCATCGGCAAATGCAGCATGACCTCGTTGCCGCTTTGGCGCACTAGCTCTACCTTGCCCTGAAGGGCCGGCGCATAGGGCAAGAACGCCAGTGTTAGCAAAGCTGGCAGGTCTATAAGCTCTTCCACTCGCCGATGACTGAGCCCCACATCATCGATGACAATGGCAATCAGCGGCCTCCCTTCGAGGGGCGGCGATAATGCCGCATATCGCTTCCATGCGGGCATCTCGACTGAAGGCTCATCCGGGGCCGCTTCATAGACGGGCAGAGTTTCAGGCACAATTTTCGCGCGTTCCGGCGTTTCCACAGGGTATTCGTTATAGGTAAAGGGGCTTTCCGGCATCAGAGTTTCACGGCGCGTGATTGGCTCAACCGTCGGCGTCGTCATCGGCGCGGCAAGAGCGCTTACCGCCTGAATTTCCGGAGCACTCTCGAAGGGCTCGAAAATCTTGCCGATCAGAATGCCGCCGCTCGCGCTAATCACAAGCACTGCGACGCAGAGAATAACCACACGAACCGGCGACGCCGTCATCCGATCCACCCGTGAGTGTCCCTCTGGCTTCTTATTCCCTCTCAGTCGGGATGGCATTTATAACAAACCCTTCGTCAAACAATACTCTTTATGCAACGGTCACTTACTTATGTTAATTCTATTTCAATATGGTAAACAAGGCATAAAGATGGCAATCCTCCAAGCCCGCCGGGGTATTTGTACTCTTGATTTTGTTAAAAAAAAAGAGAAACTGCTTATCGGAGCGATGTGGCTTTTCGCCGACATGACCAGAATTCTGACGCATATTTAAGAAAGCGTGATATAACACTGATATGATTACGTTAATTGATAACTACGACAGCTTTACCTACAATCTCGTGCATTTCCTTGGTGAATTAGGCGCGGATGTGAAGGTCTACCGCAACAATGTCGTGACAGTGGATGAACTGTTCGCGGAAAACCCTGCGGGGGTTGTTCTCTCCCCCGGCCCGTGCGATCCAGACCGGGCCGGTATCTGCCTGGAAACGGTTAAACGCGCGAGCGTGACGGGGACCCCGATTTTGGGCGTCTGCCTTGGTCATCAGACCATCGGTCAGGTTTTTGGCGGCAAAGTCGTGCGCGCCGATCAGCTTATGCATGGCAAGACGTCAGAGATTATCCATAACAGCACTGGCCTCTTCAAAGGGCTGCCCAATCGCTTTACCGCGACACGTTATCATTCGCAGACCATCGATCCGGCGAGTGTTCCCAACACGCTGGAGGTGACAGCAACGACAGATGACGGCGTAATCATGGGTCTCAGCCATAAAAGCCTGCCACTTCACGGCGTGCAGTTCCATCCAGAAAGCATCGCGTCTGAACATGGTCATGATCTTCTGCAGAATTTCCTCAACCTTACGCGCCCGGATACCAAGGCCGCGGCATGAGTGACGTTCAACCTAACTTCAAGGCGCTGATCGCAAAGATCGCCGCGGGCGGGACGCTGTCCCAGGAAGAAGCCAAAGCTGCCTTTATCACTATCCTGTCCGGAGATGCCACCCCATCACAAATGGGCGCCTTCCTCATGGGGCTTCATTTGCGTGGAGAAACGGTCGATGAACTGATCGGCGGTGTATCGGTCCTGCGGGAAAAGGCCACTTACATCACCGCGCCGGATAATGCGGTGGACGTTGTTGGCACGGGCGGAGATGGCCATGGCACCCTCAATATCTCGACGGCAGCGGCTTTTGTGACAGCCGGTGCGGGCGTTCCCGTCGCCAAGCATGGCAACAAGGCCGCCTCCTCCCGTTCCGGCACGGCGGATGTGCAGGCGGTTCTCGGCATCAATACAGAATGCGATTTCGGCCTCACCCAGCGCGCAGTTCACGAAGCGGGCATCGGCTTTATGGTGGCCTATCGCCATCACGGGGCTAGGCGGCATGTCGGTCCAACGCGGGTTGAGCTTGGCATTCGCACCATATTCAATCTTCTCGGCGTCATGTCCAACCCGGCCGCTGTCAAACGCCAGTTGATTGGCGTTTATGATCCGCGCTGGATGCGCCCGATGGCCGAAACGCTGAAGGAGCTCGGTTCCGTTCATATCTGGGTGATGCATGGTTCGGACGGCCTTGACGAACTCACGACCACTGGCCCCTCAAAGGTTGTCGAGATGAAAAACGGTGAATTTTCCGAGTTCGACATCACCCCGGAGGAATTCGGCCTCAAGAAGGTCCCGCTCGAGGATTTGAAGGGCGGCACACCGGAAGAAAATGCGAACGCCCTAATGGCTCTTCTGAGTGGAGAAGAGGGCCCGTATCGCGACGTGACCCTGTTAAATGCAGGCGCAGCGATCATGATCGGCGGGAAATGCGTTACGGTGGCGGAAGGCATCAAGCTCGCCGAGCAGTCCATCGATAGCGGCAAGGCGCTTAGTGCCTTTGAAACCCTGAAACGCATCTCCAACGAGACGGAAAAGGCCGGATGAGCATTCTTGCCAAAATTTGTGACGACAAGCGTGAGCATATCCGCGACGCGAAAGACCGGGTCTCTTTATCCGCTATCGAGGCGGCGGCAAAGGCGGCGCCATGGGTTTTGGCAAGTCCAAGGCCAAGATGCTGACCGAA
>CALEMG010000035.1 GCA_937910835.1 uncultured Alphaproteobacteria bacterium
GTCAAACCGCTTGCCAATGATGCGGCGGAGAAGGTAAGTGCGTTGACCCACGGGCGCGGCGCAGATTATGTTTTTGTCGCGGCAGGCAGTCCCAAAGCGTTTGAACAAGGCCTCGATCTCCTCGCGCCGTCCGGGACGCTGGTGATTGTTGGGATGCCGCCGACAGGACAGAAAATAGAGGTGGAGGCCGGTAATATTGCCGGGTCAGGTCAGAAAATTCTCGGCAGTAAAATGGGATCGACACGGTTACGTATCGATATCCCGAAACTTGTCGCGCTGTATGGGGCCGGGCGGTTAAAGCTGGATGAACTAATCACCGGACGGTATCCGCTCGATCAGATCAACGAGGCAATTGATGAGGTGCGAGCGGACAAAGCCCTACGGAACGTAATAATATTTGAGTAAATGTCATGAAACTAACCGATCTTGAAACCTTCGTTGTCGGCACACCTCCACCTCATTGGGGCGGGCAATTCTGGGTATTCGTCAAGCTGACTACAGACAGCGGTGTAAGCGGGATAGGCGAGGCCTACGCCGCGCCGTTTCACCCGGATGTGACAGTCAAGATGATCGAGGATGTTTTCGCTCGGCGTCTGCTCGCGATGGATCCGTTTCATATCGAGCGTATCTGGCGGCGGGTTTACTCAAGTGGATATACCCAGCGGCCGGACTCCGCCATGATGGCCGTTCTGAGCGCGCTGGAAATGGCGTGTTGGGACATTATCGGGAAAGAAACAAATAAACCGGTTTATGAACTTTTAGGGGGTAAGGTTCGTGAAAAACTCCGCTGTTATACGTATCTCTACCCAAAAAAGGGGGATGCGACTGATGTATATAACGATCCCGACCTAGCGGCGGAGCGGGCGGCGGAGAATGTCGCGCTCGGCTTCACTGGTGTAAAGTTCGATCCCGCAGGTCCTTACTCCGCTTTTGATCCGCGTCAACCATCGCTTGGGCGCATGGACCTCTCGGAAAAGCTGGTTGCCCGTGTACGCGAAGCGGTGGGCGATAAAGCGGATCTGTTGTTCGGCACCCATGGGCAGTTGACCACTTCGGGTGCCATCCGTCTCGCGCGCCGGCTGGAGAAATATGATCCGCTGTGGTTTGAGGAGCCTACCCCGCCAGAAAATGCAAATGAAATGGCCAAGCTCTCGCGCCAGACTACGATCCCGATCGCGACCGGAGAGCGATTGTGCACGAAGTATGAGTTTCATCGCGTACTGGAAAGTGGCGCGGCCTCTATCCTGCAAATGGCGCTCGGTCGTGTCGGTGGGCTGCTGGAGGGCAAGAAGATCGCCAGCATGGCGGAGGTCTATTATGCGCAGATTGCGCCGCATATGTATTGCGGCCCGGTGTCAGCGATGGCCGATATTCAACTCAGTACCTGCACACCGAATTTCCTCATTCAGGAAAGCATCAATACTATGGGTGATTTTCACGGGGAAATCCTGAAAGAACCGATCCAATGGGAAGATGGTTATATCATCCCTCCGACGAAACCGGGACTCGGGATCGAACTGGATGAGGAAGTTATCGCCCGTCATCCTTTTACAGGCGATCAGCTTCATCTGGAAATGGTGGATGATCCGGTGGTCTTTGAGTAACTCAGCCGAAGTTCATATCAGCCACGAAGGGATTGGTTTCCCGCTCCTGCCCGAAGGTGGAGAGGTTTCCATGCCCTGGAATGAAAGTGATGTCGTCCCCCAAAGGCCAAAGCTTTTCACGAATGGAATGGATCAGGTCTTCGTGATTTCCACGCGGAAAATCTGTCCGGCCGATGGATCCTTGAAATAACACATCGCCGACGATGGCGACCCGTTCTTTCAGATTGACGAAGACAACATGACCGGGTGTATGGCCGGGGCAATGCACCACGGTGAATTCCTCGTTCCCGACGGTGACCTTATCACCATCTTCCAGCCAGCGATCCGGAGTGAAAGCAAAAGATTCCGGAAAGCCGTATCTTGCGCATTGCGCTGGAAGTTGATCGATCCAGAATCTATCATCCTTGTGGGGGCCTTCTATTGGAACGCCGAGTTTTTCGTGAAGTTCTTTCGTGCCGCCCGCATGATCAAGGTGGCCATGGGTGATGAGAATTTTCTCAATTGTCACGCCGTTTTTTTCGGCGGCATCAAGAATACGCTCCAGATCGCCACCGGGATCGGTAACAGCACCTTTCATGGTCTCTTCGCACCAGATCAAGCTACAGTTCTGGGCGAAAGGGGTAACGGGAATAATGACGGCTTTCATACAATACCGGAGCCGATCAGCTCCGTCCTTTGGCTGTTGTTATTACTTTATTTTTTGAGGGCGCCAAGAATACCACGAACAAGGGCCTTGGCAATGCTGCGCCCGAAAGAAGAACTTACGGCGCGGGTGAGAGATTTGATTGCAGCCTCCCCAACACTTTGCCGGTTTGACCGGCGCGCAGGCGCCTTTTTTGTCTCAACAGCTTCCGCTTCGGCTTTTGCTTTTTCCGCAGCCTTTGCTGACTTCTCGGCTCGCTCCTGGAGGATTTCATAGGCCGATTCATTGTCAACCGTCTCATCATATTTGTCGGCAAGCGTACTGTCGTTCAAAACACGCTTGCGTTCCGTCCGGCTGATCGGTCCAAGTTTGGAGGAAGGAGGACGGATCAATGTCCTCTCAACGATCGACGGCTCGCCTTTATTCTCCAAGGTGGAAACCAGTGCCTCTCCCACGCCGAGAGTAGTGATCACATCCTCCACCTCGAAGGCGGGGTTGGGGCGATAGGTCTGGGCGGCGAGACGGATTGCCTTTTGTTGCTTCGGGGTAAAGGCACGAAGCGCATGCTGCACTCTGTTGCCCAACTGTCCCAGCACAGAATCCGGAATATCGTCCGGGCTTTGCGTGACGAAAAAGACGCCGCCGCCCTTGGACCGGATCAGGCGAACTACCTGTTCCACCTTTTCAAGGAGCGCTTTCGGTGCATCATTGAAAAGCAAATGTGCTTCATCGAAAAAGAAAACCAGCTTGGGTCGGTCGGAATCGCCAGCTTCCGGCAGTTCTTCAAAGAGTTCAGACAGCATCCAGAGCAGGAAGGTGCCATAGAGGCGCGGCGAATTCATCAGCTTGTCGGCAGCGAGAATATTTACCATGCCGCGCCCCTCATGATCAGTGCGCATGAAGTCTCTAAGATCCAGCGCCGGTTCGCCGAAAAATTTGTCAGCTCCCTGATCTTCAAGGCGCAGCAAAGCGCGTTGGATTGCGCCGATCGATTGCGGCGAGACGTTTCCGTAAATCGCGGAAATCTCTTTTCTTTGTTCATTAACGACACCGAGAAGCGCGCGTAGGTCTTTGAGATCCAACAACAACAGGCCCTGCTCATCTGCTACACGAAAGGTGATATTCATGACACCTTCCTGCGTATCATTGAGTTCCAACATGCGGGAAAGCAAGAGCGGGCCAATTTCGGAAATGGTCGTCCGGACAGGATGGCCTTGCTCCGCAAACAAGTCCCAAAAAACGGCGGGATAGGCCGCTCCTTGATATTCTTCCCCAAAACCGATTTTACTCGCTCGCTTGGTCAAGAAACCCTGCATGTCTGATGTATGGCAGAGACCGGAGAGGTCGCCTTTCGCGTCGGCGAGAAATACTGGAACACCGGCACTTGAAAATCCCTCCGTCAGGACTTGCAAGGTAACGGTCTTGCCCGTGCCGGTCGCTCCCGCAATCAGGCCGTGGCGGTTCCCCCATTTAAGCGGAAGATATTGATTGCTGCCAGTTCCATCATCGCTCTTGCCGATAAATATGCCGTCACTTTGCAAACAGGTCATGGTCAATAATTTCCTTAAACTTAAGATCGGCGCGGCAAAAAGGCGAAAACTTCAGCCTTGAATTTATACCCGTTGTCCCGCCGCCTCAAGCATCCATTCGCGTACGGCGGTAAGCCTCGGTCGCGTGGCTTTACGCGCCGAAGACACCAAATGGAAGGAGTGGTTGGATCGACGCTCTATGTTGAACAGTTTCACCAACCGTCCCGACGATATGGATTCCTGAACCAGCGCATCTATGCCGATAGTAACGCCAAGCCCGTTTTCTGCCGCATGTAGGGCCATATTTGTGTTTTCGAAATGCAGGCCCTTGTTTGTATCGACGTTATGAACGTCGGCTTCTTCAAGCCAGCGGCGCCAATCTGTCGGACGCGGGCTGTCATGGAGGAAAACCGCGCCGCGCAAATCATCGGGCCGAGAGAATTTTTTGGCCATCTCCGGGCTGCAAACAGGATAGGTGATTACCTCAAGCAGCTTGTCGATCCTCATGCCGGTAAGGCCAGTCCCGTCGGGCAAAACCTGAATGGAGAGATCAAAGTCGTCCCGTTCAAAATCTGCCGGATTGAGAGAGGTGATCAGCTGGACATCAATGTCCGAATGGCGTTCATAAAGGTCTGCCCATCTCGGGATCAGCCAGCGTAGCGCAAAGGTTGGGTAGGCGCATATGGAGACGGCGCTTCGTCGCGTTTCGCTTCGCAGGCGTGCAGAGGCCGCCGCGATTTTCTCTAGCGGCAGGGTAATTTCGGCAAGATACTGCCGGCCAACGGCGGTTAGTTCTATGCGCTTGTGATGGCGATGAAAGAGCGTTTTTCCCAAATATTGTTCTAATGTCTGGATTTGTCGGCTGACCGCCCCTGGGGTGACGCCAAGTTCCTCTGCTGCTTGATTGAAGCTCAAATAGCGGCAGGCAGCATCGAATGCCCGAAGCCCAGACGTAGAGGGAATATGAAGCATATATAATGGTATCCTGCGTGAGTTTTTCTCAATTATACTATGCTGAATTATCGATTGTCCATGGTTATCGATTTGCCCATTATATGCGCTGAAATATGAACCATCGATGGTCAACTGGAAAAAGCGGGATAGATATGACCTTTCTACATAAAAAACAGGAATTTAACCCCCAGGAACTTTCTGACTATATCGCACCGGATTGCCATGGCCTTAACTTCTTTGAAGTTGATAACGGTCTGCGCGATTTGCTGCATATCTATATGCCGGATGATTTGCGTCAGCATATGGAGCCGCATTTCAACCGTCTGGGTGAAATATCCGGCAACCAGCTTGATGATTGGTCTCGGGACGCGGATAAGCGTGGCCCCATCCTCCATGCCCGTGATGCCCGTGGCCGCAATGAAGACTGGATTGAGTTTCATCCGTCCTATCGCAAGATGGAAGATGTCGCCTTCTAGGGTTTCGGCTTTCACCGTATGTCCCATCGGGAAGGTGTGCTCGGCTGGCAGGAGAAGGTCCCACCTATTGGAAAGTATGTTTTCCAGTATCTCTTCGGTCAGTCTGAATTTGGTCAACTCTGCCCGATCTCGGCAACTGAAACATCGGCTATGCTGATTGAACGCTATGCGGACGACGCCACCAAGGAGAAACTTCTCGATCGTATGTACAGTCAGGACATGGACAAGATCCTGAAGGGCGCTCAGTTCATGACCGAGAAGACGGGTGGCTCTGATGTGTCGCAAATCGCGCTGGAGGCCCGGTTCGAAGATGGCGAATGGAAGCTCTACGGTGAGAAATGGTTCTGTTCCTGCGCAGACGGCGACATTGCGTTGCTGCTGGCCCGCCCGGAAGGCGCGCCGGAGGGCAACAGCGGCCTTGCGCTCTTCGCCATGCCGCGCCACCGCGAAGACGGCAGCCGCAATCCATATCGGATTGTCCGGTTGAAGGATAAGCTCGGCACCAAGTCCATGGCCTCTGGCGAAATTATCTTTGAGGGCGCATCGGCTTATCCGCTTGGTGAGGTTGGCGCGCATCCGAACAAGGGCCTTAAAATGATGATGGATCAGGTAAACTTCTCCCGTCTGTCGCATGGCGTGCGCGGGGCGGCGATGATGCGCCGCTGCCTGAACGAGGCGCTGACCGTTGCCAACTACCGCAAGGCATTCGGGGAAACAATTATCGACAAACCGCTCTTGCGCCGTCAGCTTATGAAGCTGATGGTTCCGACAGAACAGGCGCTGTCCATGTTTATGTATGTTGCCGTTAATCTTGAGCTGGGTGAGAAGGGCGATGAGGCGGCTGCGCGGCGGACACGTATTCTGACTCCTCTCCTGAAATACCGGACAGCGCGGGACAATATTCGCGTCGCAACCGGCGCCATGGAAGTACGTGGCGGTAACGGCTATATTGAGGATTGGGTTAATGCCCGTCTTGTCCGGGATGCGCATCTTGGTGTTCTCTGGGAAGGGACGTCGAATATTAACTCCCTTGATGTGACGACGCGGGCCATCGCGCGAGTTGGGGCACATGAGGATCTTGCCGAAGATCTTACTAAACGAATCGACGCGAACAATGCGT
This sequence comes from uncultured Alphaproteobacteria bacterium, assembly GCA_937910835.1. Classification (GTDB taxonomy): domain Bacteria; phylum Pseudomonadota; class Alphaproteobacteria; order Sneathiellales; family Sneathiellaceae; genus Sneathiella. Next base: position 6,327 of record CALEMG010000035.1, read on the forward strand.
TGCCTGGGCAATATGCGGGGCAGCTTAAAGGTTTGTTGGATCAATCCGTGAAGTTTGCTGAGGAAGTCGCACGGCAGGGCAAGGAACCCCATGCCCGCAAGGCCGCGAGCGCGCTCTATCATGTGACAACAGCAACCTTGATGGCGAACGAAGGCGCGGAACTCGGCGCGGCCGGAAAAGATGCTCGTCGCCTGCTTCTTTCACGTATGATAATCGATCATAAGCTTGGCACTGCCAACCCGCTGTCGATTGAAGCAGATGCCTTCGATACGGCAGCAACAGACGCACTGCTGAGTGATGCCCCGGTCAGTCTTGAAGAAGCGGGCCGTATTCTCACTCTTTGAGGAGTGATAATAACAGGAATAAGAGAACGGGTCAGCGGGAAGGACCATCATGAATATGGAAGTCAAAATCAAAAACCGTGACGAACGGGAACTTGAAGACTGGGTGGCGGCGGATTGCCACGGACTTAATTTCTTCGAGATTGATAAAAGTCTTCAGGATCTGCTGACGCTTTATCTGCCCGATGATCTCAGGGAGCATATGGCTCCCGTCTATCGGCAGCTCGGCGAAGTGGCGGGCAACCGTCTCGACGAGCTGGCGCGGATTTGCGAAACTCATATGCCGGTTCTGCATCCCCGCGATGCCCGGGGCCGAAATCGCGACTGGATCGAGTATCACCCGGCCTTCCGCGAAATGGAGAAGATCGGCTATGGTGATTTCGGTATTCACTGCTTGTCGCGAAAGGCTGGTGTGCATGGTTGGCCAGCCAAGGTTCCGCCGATGGCGAAATATGTTTTCCAGTATCTTTTTACGCAGTCTGAATTTGGTCTTATGTGCCCGATTTCTCTGACGGATACCTCCTCGATGCTGTTGGAGCGGTACGGCTCGGAAGTCGCCAAGGATAAATTCCTAGCCAGAATGCGCAGTCAGGACATGGAAGATCTTTTCCGTGGCGCGCAGTTCATGACAGAAAAGATCGGCGGCTCTGAAGTTGCCAATCTCGCGGTGACGGCGCGTCAGGAAAATGGTGAATGGCGGCTCTATGGAGATAAATGGTTCTGCTCCAGCGCGGATGCCGAAGTTTGTCTTGTTCTTGCACGGCCAGAGGGCGCACCAGAGGGAAATTCCGGCCTTTCCATTTTTGCTGTTCCGCGCACTTTGGACGACGGAGAGCGCAACAGCTACCGGATTGTCCGTCTAAAGGACAAGATGGGCACGAAATCCATGGCGTCGGGCGAAATTATTTTTAATGGTGCCGTCGGATATGCTTTCGGGGATGTCGGCGCAAAACCCAACCCGGGCCTTCGTCAGATGATGGATCAGGTCAGCATGTCACGTCTGTCGCACGGCGTGAGGGCCGCTGGCATGATGCGCCGCTGTCTGAATGAGGCAATGGTGGCAGCCAGAACCCGCGATGTATTTGGCGAGCCGATTATCAACAAACCTCTCCTGCGGCGGCAATTACTGAAATTGATGGTCCCAACCGAGCAGGTGCTCTCCATGGTGATGCATGTTTCCTCCGTTCTCCATAAGGCGGAGAATGGCGATGAGGGAGCTAAGCGGCTCAACCGGATTCTGACGCCCCAAGTTAAATTCCGCGCCTGCCGGGATAATGTAACGGTTGCGACCGGCGCCCTCGAAATCCGGGGAGGAAACGGCTTTATCGAAGATTGGGTCAACTCCCGCCTTGTCCGGGATGCGCACACGGGCCTCTTGTGGGAAGGGACGTCAAACATCAATGCACTGGATATTACAACCCGTGCAGTGGCTAAGTCCGGTGCCCATGAAGATCTGGCGGAAGATTTGAAGGACCGGCTGCAAGGCGCGAATGGTCTTCCCGGGCAATTTGCCGGGGAACTGTCCGGCCTCGTTGATCGGGCCAAGAAATTAGCGGAAGATATTGCCAAATCTGGAAATGAAACCCAAGCGCGACAGGCCTCTGATGCGCTTTATCATGTTACGACTGCAACCTTACTGGCGACGGAAGGGGCTGCGCTGGGTCAAGCGGGTGGGGATGCCCGGCGGATGCTTCTCTCCAGGCTGGTGATGGATACGCGGCTGCGTCCTCATGACCCGCTCAGCAATGGGGATAACCAGTTTGAAATTGAGGCTGGAAATTACCTGCTCAATGATGCGGATGTCCCGCTTGATGTCGCGGCCGATCTGCTGCGAATTTAAGTCAATTAGAAAAAAATAATAAAAAAACGGACGTGAAATCGACAGCTCTCCCCGACTGTGGCATTATGTCGCTGTCGGGGATTTTTTTGCCTAAACCCCAGTAAAACTGGGAAAAATCTTTGCCCGTAGTATCTATTTCACCGATTTCTTGTGTGAATTTTGAGCCTGCGTCATCTCACCACATGGAAGGATGCGAGAAAAGTTTAAAATATATGCTTTAAGAGATCGGTTCAATATCGGTTGGCAATCAAACTGGATAGGGGAGAATACGTGATATGTTAGAATCCTTGGACATGCGTATTTCGTCATTGGCTAAGTCGGAGGCGGAAGATATCTGCCTCAAACAGCCGGTAACGAATCCGAAGGCAGAGCGCAAAAGCATCAAGACGGCGCCTTGTGCAACCTGTAGTGCCCATAGCCAGGCAATTTGCTCCGGTCTTAAAAACTATGAAATGGATGAATTCGCCCGCAACGTTAGGACTAGGCTGGTCAAGACAGGCCAATCCGTCTATCGGGAGTTTGAGGAGGCGAAATATGTCTACAGTGTCGTCACAGGTGAGATCCGGCTTGCGAACCTGCTGGATGACGGGCGTCGACAGGTAACCGCCTTCAAGTCCGCCGGTGAAGTAATCGGCGAGCAGAAGAGCGGATATTACCAGTCAGATGCAGAAGCCGTCTGCGATACTGTGGTATGCCAGATTCCAATTAGGACCCTGGATAAATATCTAAAGGAAATGCCGGCTGTACAAACTGCCTTGACGGGAAAGATTCTGGATGAGCTCCATGAGCTTCGCCATCATGCTATTCTTCTGGGCCGTAAAACACCAATTGAAAAAATTGCAACATTTCTCGTTGATCGGGCAGAAAAAAATGGCGGCGAAACCGGCAATGAAGTTGAAGTTATGCTGACAATGGGCCGGAATGATATTGCGGATTTCCTTGGACTTACAATAGAGACCGTCAGCCGGACAATCACGAAACTCCGGAAAATGGGCGTCTTGGAGGTCCCGTCGAACCATTCAATCCTTATTAAGGACCGGTCATGGCTGGAAAGTCTGGCGGAAGGTGAAAAATGACGAAGGCGATAGGGGAGCTAATTAGTAAATCTGTTCCCCGTTATACCAGTTATCCGACTGCACCTCATTTCAGCCCCAACGTGACCGGGCAGATATATAAAAGCTGGCTACAGGCGCTTGATCCGCAAAAGCCGCTATCACTTTACATTCATGTGCCGTTTTGCCACAAGATGTGCTGGTATTGCGGGTGCCATACGAAGGTTGTTGCTCGATACGACCCGATCAGCAAATATGCGAAGGCATTACGCGCTGAGATAAAGATGCTTGCTGATGCGCTACCGGGTAAGTTTAAAGTTTCGCATATCCACTGGGGTGGTGGTACGCCGACAATGCTGTCGGCTGCGGATTTTTCGGAAATCATGGGGCTGATAAAGGATCTCTTCCTGATTACGGAAGAGGCGGAGCTCGCGGTGGAAATTGATCCCAGAACGGTCGATGTGCAAAAGATAAAGGCGCTTGCTGCCTCCGGCATAAATCGCGCCAGCCTTGGTGTTCAGGACTTCAACCCGAAAGTCCAGGAGGCAATCAACCGGGTGCAGCCATATGAACTTACAAAGGAAGTAACTGAAAATTTCCGTGCTGCGGGTATTGAGAATATCAATTTCGATTTGATGTACGGCCTTCCGCAACAAACGGTAAGCGATGTCCTAAATACCGTAGATCTTTCCCACAAGCTGCGTCCGGATAGGATTGCTCTTTTTGGATATGCCCATGTTCCCTGGATGAAAAGCCATATGAAGATGATTCGGGATGAAGAACTGCCGGATAGTGATGCGCGCCTGCAGCAGACGGCTGCAGCTGCGGCGCGGCTGCTTGCGCTTGGCTACCGTCAGATCGGTCTCGATCATTTTGCGCGGGTGGATGATACGCTTGCGGCTGCTCTAGAGGGTGGAACGCTTAACCGGAATTTTCAAGGATATACCACAGACACCGCCGAGGCCCTGCTGGGGATAGGGGCATCCTCTATCGGGCGGCTGCCGCAAGGCTATGTCCAGAATGTCGTTTCGATGCGGTCATATGAGGACGACGTTCTTGCGGGGCACTTCCCCGTCGTCAAGGGCGTTCGGCTGAGTGATGATGATCGATTGCGCGGTCTTATCATTGAGCGGTTAATGTGCAACCTCAAAGTTGATCTGGATGCCGCTACCCGGCAATTTGGAGTAGATTGTTCCTATTTTTCTGATGAGATGAATAATCTGCAAGCTTTTGAAAAGGAAGGAATTATATCGATTGATGGTAGCCACATTGCCGTTCAGCCCGCAGGGAGAATGCTAGTGCGCGCCGTTTGTGCTGTTTTTGATGTTTATCTAAACCAGGGCTTGGCGCAGCATTCAAAAGCTGTTTAACTATTCAAGTCGACATGTAAATAAATGCATTGAGGCTGGAAGTTTTTCTAAGTTGATTTAGATCAATGACGGAAATTGGCCATGTCCTAATTTGCAAGTTGAGGGGGAGTATTGTGATTTCAATACTGAAGAGTTTTACAGAACGATTCAAATACTCCTGTGGATAATAGCAACAGACGGAACTTGGGTATGAATCTGTTATGGCTCGCTTTTACAATCATCGGCGTCCTGTTGGGCGTTATGCTGTCCGCAAAGGCGGTCGATCCGGCAATGATGCTGCACGGCATGGTGTTCTCCATTGCCGGTGTGTTGAGTGCCTTTGCATTGATTGCAAAAAATTATCGTAACAACAGCGGCCCCAGCCTGGCGGACGCCAACGGCAACGTTAATTATAACACGGAAATCGTTAAGGCAGGGGTCATCGCCTCTACATTCTGGGGGGTTGCGGGCTTTTCTGTTGGATTGCTCATTGCCTTGCAGCTCGCATTTCCGGCCCTGAATTTCGACCTTCCTTGGACAAATTTCGGACGTCTCCGTCCGCTTCATACCTCAGCGGTTATTTTCGCATTCGGTGGCAATATCCTTATCATGACATCTTTCCATGTCGTGCAGCGAACCTGTCGCGCCCGACTTGCCGGTGACATTGCACCCTGGTTTGTCTTCTGGGGCTATCAACTGTTTATCGTGCTGGCAGCGACGGGGTATCTGCTCGGTGTTACCCAATCCAAGGAATATGCGGAGCCTGAATGGTATGTGGATATCTGGTTGACGCTGGTTTGGGTTGTTTACTTGCTGGTCTTCCTCGTAACAATCTGGAAGCGGCAGGAAAAGCATATCTATGTGGCCAACTGGTTCTTCCTTGCCTTCATCGTGACCATCGCAATGCTGCATATTGTGAATAACCTGTCTATGCCGGTCAGTCTTGCCGGAGTGAAAAGCTATTCCTTATTTGCTGGTGTGCAAAGTGCGCTGACTCAATGGTGGTATGGGCATAATGCCGTGGGCTTTTTCCTGACGGCGGGTTTTCTGGGAATCATGTATTATTTCATCCCGAAACGGGTGAACCGGCCTGTTTATTCCTATCGCTTGTCGATCATTCATTTCTGGTCACTGATATTCCTTTATATCTGGGCCGGGCCGCATCATCTGCATTACACCGCTTTGCCGGACTGGGCACAAACTCTCGGTATGACCTTCTCCATCATGCTCTGGATGCCGTCTTGGGGCGGGATGATCAACGGTCTTATGACCCTGTCGGGAGCGTGGGATAAACTCCGGACTGACCCGGTTGTCCGCTTCTTGGTGACATCTGTTGCCTTCTACGGAATGAGCACTTTTGAAGGACCGCTCATGTCGATCAAGGCCGTGAACGCTCTGAGCCATTATACGGACTGGACCATCGGCCATGTGCATTCCGGAGCGCTTGGATGGGTGGCCTACATCAGTTTTGGTGCGCTTTACTTCCTGACGCCTGTCGTCTGGAAACGCAAATCGCTTTACTCGGATGCGCTCGTCAATCTGCATTTCTGGATTTCGACCGTGGGTATCCTGTTGTACATCACCGCAATGTGGGTCTCCGGCATTCTGCAGGGCTTGATGTGGCGCGCTTATGACGCCTTTGGTTTCCTTGAGTATTCCTTCAGCGAAACAGTTGAGGCGATGCATCCGTTCTATGTGATCCGAGCCGGCGGCGGCGCCCTCTTCCTGATCGGCTCTCTTATCATGGTTTATAATCTCTGGCGGACGGTTCGGGGCGATGTGCGTGCGAAGGAAGCAGGCTCACTTGTGCCGAATATGGAATTTGCGGGAGCGAGGTAAGTAACATGTTAAGTCACAAGAAAATTGAAAAAAACTCGATCCTGATGCTGGTGCTTATCCTGATTGTGGTCTCCATCGGCGGGCTTATCGAGATTGCCCCGCTGTTCTATCTGGAAAGCACAATTGAGAAAGTGAAAGGGATGCGGCCCTACAGCCCGTTGGAATTAGCGGGGCGTGATATCTATATCCGCGAAGGCTGCTACAACTGCCACAGCCAGATGGTGCGGCCTCTCCGTGATGAGGCGGAACGCTATGGCCATTATTCGCTGGCGGCGGAAAGCATGTATGACCATCCTTTCCAATGGGGTTCCAAACGGACAGGGCCGGATCTCGCGCGGGTTGGTGGTCGCTACTCAGACGAATGGCATGTCACTCATTTGAATAACCCCCGCGATGTTGTGCCGGAATCTGTTATGCCGGGATATCCGTTTCTTGGGAAGACACCACTTCATGTACCGGATGTTGCCGGTAGCCTAGAGACAAACAAGCTTGTCGGGGTGCCATATACGGAAGATATGATCGGCAATGCGAAACTGGATTTGGCGATTCAGGTAAATCCAGATGCCGACGAGATCGATGCCTTTATGGAACGCTACCCTAAGGCTCAGGTGCGGGATTTTGATGGTAATCCGGCGATGCTGTCAGAGCTGGATGCGTTGATAGCCTATCTTCAGATGATGGGAACCTTGGTTGATTTCACGTCCTATGACGTGGATGCCAATAAACGGTAGGAGGGGAATAATGGATTATCATAGCGTTTCTACCTTCGCACAGAGTTACGGACTGCTTTACCTTTTCGGCCTGTTTATTGCGGTGCTGGTTTATGCGCTGTGGCCGCGAAATAAGGAAAAATTTGACAAGGCAGCCCATATCCCGCTTGAGGAAGATTAAGATGTCCGACAAGGTTGAAAAAGACGAATTTTCAGGGACCGATACAACGGGCCATGAATGGGATGGTATCAAGGAGCTTGACACCCCCATGCCGCGGTGGTGGCTGTGGACGATGTACGGAACCATTATCTGGGCGATCGGTTATTGGATCGTCATGCCTGCCTGGCCGTTGGTCAGTAGCTATACGGCCGGGTTCCTCGGGTATTCCTCTCGTGGATCATTGGAGCAGGAACTGGCTGAGGCGACTGAGGCGCTCGCTACTGATCGGGCGGCTCTTGTAACGCTGGAACTCAGCGCCGTAAAGAACAATGATCAGCTCTATCAGTTTGCCCTGCGTGGCGGGAAATCGGCCTTTGCGGTGAACTGATCCCTGTGTCATGGATCTGGCGCGCAAGGAGCGCCGGGCTTTCCAAACCTGAATGATGACGATTGGCTGTGGGGCGGGGATGTGGACGCGATCTACGAAACCATCAAATATGGCATTCGTTCAGATCATGATGACACGCGGATTGGTGAAATGCCCGCTTTCCTCACCGATGAAATGCTCACGAAAGAGCAGATCAATGATGTCGCGGAATATGTCCTTTCCCTCTCGGAAGAGCGGGAGGATATGGCCGCCGTTGATCGTGGTCAGGAGGATTTCATGGAAAATTGCGCGTCGTGCCATGGTGACAAAGCAAAGGGCGGTCGTGATTTCGGCGCGCCAAACTTGACCGATGCGATCTGGTTCTATGGAAAAGACAAGGATATCATTCTTCGAACCATATCTCGCGGGCGCAACAATGTGATGCCAGCCTGGATCGATCGGCTGGATGATACGACAATCCGCCAGTTGGCTCTGTATGTGCATTCCCTCGGGGGCGGGGAGTGATCGTTTAACCTTTCCATTTTGGAGTAAGGGTTGTGGTTAACAGCTCCGTAGAGAATGTCGATGTCCGTCCGGTTAACAAGAAAGAAAACCGGGCACTATTCGAGAAGCGCGAGAAAATCCAGCCAAAGAAGGCGCGTGGAAACTTCCGCCGCCTGAAATGGATCATCATGGGAGTTACCCTGGCGATCTATTATATCACTCCTTGGATTCGCTGGGATCGCGGTGAGAGTGGCCCGGATCAGGCCGTGCTTGTCGATCTTGCACGGGAGCGGTTCTATTTCTTCTTCATCGAACTCTGGCCGCAGGAGGTGTATTATATCACCGGGCTGCTTATTCTGGCGGCCATTTCGCTGTTTCTGGTGACATCACTCTTCGGGCGCGCGTGGTGCGGATATTCCTGCCCCCAAACGGTCTGGACGGATCTTTTCATCTTCGTCGAGCGGCTGGTGGAGGGGGACCGCAATGCTCGCCTGAAGCTGGATAAAGCCCCGCTGTCGATTTCGAAATTCGGTAAACGGATATTGAAGCATTCAATCTGGATCGTCATCGGTATTCTCACCGGCGGCGCATGGGTTTTCTATTTTGCCGATGCTCCAACGCTATTACGTGAGCTATTTACTTTTGAAGCGCCAGTTATCGCCTATTCCAGCGTGGCTGTCCTGACCGCAACAACATATGTGTTCGGCGGATTAATGCGTGAACAGGTTTGCACTTACATGTGTCCCTGGCCGCGGATACAAGGCGCGATGGTGGATGAGGATACGCTGACCGTCACCTATCATAGTGCCCGGGGAGAGCCGCGCGGACGACATAAGAAAGGGGAGCCCTGGACTGATAGAGGGCATTGCATTGACTGTAATCAATGCGTTGCGGTCTGTCCGATGG
>CALEMG010000036.1 GCA_937910835.1 uncultured Alphaproteobacteria bacterium
TCTGCCGGGGAATCGGGCCGTTTCGTTGGGCGGCGCTTTCGGGCGACCCGCAGGATATTTTCAAGACCGACGCCAAGGTGAAGGAGCTGATCCCCGATGATGCGCATCTTCACAACTGGCTCGATATGGCGAAGGAACGGATCAAGTTTCAGGGGCTACCTTCACGTATCTGCTGGGTCGGGCTGGGACAGCGTCATCGCCTTGGCCTTGCATTTAATGAAATGGTGAGAACGGGCGAACTCTCCGCACCCATCGTCATTGGCCGTGATCATCTCGATAGCGGGTCGGTCGCCAGCCCCAACCGAGAAACAGAGGGGATGAAAGACGGATCGGACGCCATCTCTGACTGGCCTCTCCTGAATGCGCTACTCAATACCGCGAGCGGCGCGACCTGGGTCAGCCTGCATCACGGCGGCGGTGTCGGTATGGGATTTTCACAGCACGCGGGAATGGTAATTGTCTGTGATGGCACAAAAGAGGCGGACGAGCGGATCGCCCGCGTTCTCTTCAATGATCCGGCGACGGGCGTGATGCGTCACGCCGACGCCGGTTATGAGGAGGCCATAGACTGCGCTCGGGAAAATGACCTCAATCTCCCGTTTTTGAACAGGAGCTAGATTTTGATGCCGAGGCCGTTCGCGGCCTTGGTCAACATATTCGTCGTCTGGTCATTGCCGCTGGTATACTCTTGTTGCGTTGCCGGGTCGGCCATTTCTGCCCAATTTTCCGCAATTTTCTCCGGCGTACGATCTTCCTCGGCAAGCCATTTACCACCCGTCTCATAAACGATGCTACGCGCATAGGTGCCCGCACCCGCCGTGATGATAGTGCGGTTAGGGCTATCGTCGGAGACGATGTAAAGCAGCGCCGGTGTCACTGATTCCGGCGTTAGCAAATCCAGCAGATTTTCCGGGATAATATCTTCGGTCATGCGGGTCGCCGCGCAAGGCGAGAGCGCATTGACCTTGATGCCATATTTCGCGCCTTCAATAACCAGCGTGTTCATCAAACCGATCACGCCCATCTTCGCCGCGCCATAATTCGTCTGGCCAAAGTTGCCATACAGCCCGCTGGAAGATGTCGTCATGGCGATACGACCATAATTCTGCTCCCGCATAATGCCCCAGACGGCCTTTGAGCAATTAACCGAGCCCATCAGATGCACATCCAACACGAAGGAGAAGTCATCCAACCCGACGTTGGAGAAGGATTTATCACGGAGGACGCCCGCGTTATTCACGAGAATATCGACGCGGCCCCATTTCTCCATAGCTTCCGCCACCATCGTCTCGACCTGCGCCATATCCGTGACATTGGCGCCGTTGGCAATCGCCTCGCCGCCCGCTGCCTCAATCTCGGCCACGACAGCTTTCGCCGCATCGGACGAGCCACCGCTGCCGTCGACGGAGCCACCGAGATCATTGACAACCACCTTGGCACCACGCGCGGCAAGGCCCAGCGCATGGCAACGACCGAGACCATTTCCAGCGCCGGTGACAATCGCCACCCTGTCATCATACCGAATGCTCATCTTCTCTCCTCAATCTTTCGTTTTTTACACTTTTAATCGCCAAGGAAGGTCATTCCAAGCCATTCAACAATCAATGCCGGTTTTTCCACGCCCTTGATCTCAACGGTGACTTCCGTTTTGGTGAGATATTGTCCGGGACGTTTCTCATCAATACTGATGACCTTGGCGGAAACACGAATTTCGCTATCCACCTTGACCGGCTGCAGGAAGCGCAGCTTATCAATACCATAGTTGATGCCCATTTGGGTGTTTTCAACATCCGGTCTGATTTTCGGGACCAACCCGGCAAGCAATGAAAGCGTGAGAAAGCCATGGGCGATGGTCGTACCGAACGGCGTTTCCGCAGCAGCGCGTTCCGGGTCCACATGAATAAACTGGAAATCGTCAGTTGCCTCGGCGAATTTATTAATCCGGTCCTGATCGACCTTGAACCACTCCCCCGGTCCTTATACTGAGCCATCAGATTTCAGAAATTCGGCTTTGGATATTGTCTTTGTCATTATTGTTTCCTCCAAATCAGTTTCAGATGGGTTTCTAGCGAATTTTCCGGCCCTGCGATAGCCCCTATTGATCGGTGGCAGGATTTACTGCCGGTTCCAGCGTTCGATCACCTTGCCGGAGATCATTGGCGTCACCGTTTCGATAAAATTCGCAAAATGACGAGATGCAAGATGCGCATCGAACGCGGCGGCATCCTCATACAGCTCATAAAGAATGATGCGGCCGGGATTATCCACATCGACGCAGATATCGAAATAATGGCAGTCAGGCTCAAAATTCAGGGAATTTTCCGCCTGTTTCTTCATCTCCGTCATAAAGGCCGCTTCGTTTCCCGGAATAACATCGAAACGTGCCGTCACGGCAAATCTGCTCGCCATCTCACGTCTCTCCCTGTGGCATACCGTAGCCTTTTCTGAATTGCTCTTTCACGTCCTCCATGTTCGCATCGCTGAGCAGGATGGGATCACCGATCTGCAGGATGCGCCAATATGCCTCACAGAGCGTCTCTACCTCGACAGCGATTGAGAGGGCACGCTCAAGGCTCCCCTCCGCTGCCAGTAGCCCATGATTGGCGAGCAAGCATGCCTTGCGCCCTTCCATGGCCTTTATCGCATTGTCGGAAAGCGCCTGCGTGCCGAAGGTCGCGTAGTCAGCGCAGCGGATCGTGTTCCCGCCCGCTACGGCAATCATATAGTGAAAGGGTGGCAGCTCCATCCGCTGGCAGGCGAGCGTCATGACCGCCTTGCCATGCGTATGAACGACCGCGCCAAAATCCGGCCGCGCTTTCAGGAGGTCTTGATGGAAGCGCCACTCGCTGGAGGGCTTGCGCTTTCCTGCCGCCTCTCCATCAAAAGACATCTCAACGATATCGTCTGGTTCCAGATCATCGTAGGCCATGCCCGACGGCGTGATCAGATAGCCACCATCAATACGGACGCTGGCGTTGCCGGAGGTGCCCTGATTGATCCCGAGCGCGTTCATCTTTCGTACCGTGGCAATCAGTTCCTTCCGTTCCGCGAGATTTCCCATGTCACCTCTGCCGATCAATAAAGCCGATGACCGACGAGGCCGGTGTCCGATGCGCTTAAATTCACCAGCTCTCCATATTCATATCGCATCCGCCAGGAGAGAAGCTCCTGCACACAATCGAGAACGACACCCTGATAGTCGGGATCTTCTGCCAGGTTACGCGTCTCTTCTGGATCGTTTTTCATGTCAAACAGCAAGGGCGGCAGGGCCGCGAAATGCACATATTTAAACTCTGCATCCCGATGAACAAGAAGATTACATTCTGCGGAGGAGAGGTTAAGCAGCTTTTCCGGCATCCCGGTCACGGGATCGCGGAAATCATAGAGCCAATGCACCGCCTTGCGCCAGTTTTCCGGCGTCTCGCCGCGAATAAAAGGCATCAACGAATGGCCGTCGCATTGGCGGGGGATCGGAAGGTCGAGACCGTCCAGCATTGTCGGCATCAGATCGACGGATTCAGTAAATTCACTGACCTGCCGCCCGCCCGAAACATTCCAGCCTTTCGGTGGCTTGACGATCAGCGGGATATGAAAACTCTCATCATAAAAGCCAATTTTGCCGAACAGATAGTGATCGCCGAGTTGCTCCCCGTGATCAGAAGTAACAACAATCATCGTCTCATCATAGCGTCCCTGATCTTTCAAGGTTGCAATGATGCGGCCAAGGTTATTGTCAGCCTCTGTGATCAGCGCCTGATAAGTTGCGCGGATCTGCGCCACGGCGTCATTGTCGAGATCGGCGGCGCGCCCCTCTCCCTCCATGAAGAAGGCATCCTGCGGGATCGCCTCATACATCAGGGCAATGGCAGGATGCAGGGTCCGCATTTCATCACGCGTCGCGGCCTGCACCGGTTTAGCCATATCCGTCGGATCATACATATCATGATATTCCGGCGGGGAGATAAAGGGCGGATGCGGTCGTAAGAAAGATAGATGATGAAAGAACGGGGAAGATGGATCGCTCTTCAGCCCTTCAATCAGCTTATCGGCGAGCCAATGGGTTTCGCTGTCCTCCGCCTTGAAACGGCTTGGGGCAGAAAGGGAGTGACAGCCGGGTGGCAGTTTATATTCGGGGTCAGGATAATAGATCGCATAACCCGGTCCCGGAATTTCATAGCCCTTTGCGGCCAGATACTCCAGCCAGGGAATACTGTTCGCAGGAAGCTGCTGCCCCACATTGAAGCCCGGCATCACCCCTTCATAGGTAAGGAAGGCTTCATGATCCTCCCCCAGCACACGGGGGTCCGGTGTTGTATCCGTGTAACCCCAGAGCGTCGGATCATATCCCGCGTTTCGGACTTCCAACGCAATATTGGTCAGACTGTGGTTCAGCGGCGTGCCATTTCTAATAGAGCGATGATTACTTGGATACATGCCCGTGAGGAAGGTCGTTCGCGACGGGCCGCAGGGCGCGATGCAGGTATAATGATTGAGGAAGGTAACACCATCCTCAACCAGCGCATCGAGATTGGGTGTCTTGACGGTCGGGTTGCCGGTGGC
>CALEMG010000037.1 GCA_937910835.1 uncultured Alphaproteobacteria bacterium
TTAGCGGAGGCATCCATGACGGCGTGAAGGCAAGTGCGCTGGGAGGCCCTATTGATGGACTCTTGTGTGAATATGCCCTGCTGAAGGAAACAGGCGCGCTCCCCATTCCGGAGCATCTTTCCTTTGATGAGGCGGCGACACTACCATGTGCGGGCCTGACCGCCTGGCATTGCCTGATAGAGGGCGGTGGCGCGCGGGCCGGACAGACGGCTTTATTGCTCGGCACGGGTGGCGTGTCCATTTTTGCACAACAGATTGCCGAAGTCTCCGGCATCCGGACCATTCTGACCTCCAGTAGTGATGAGAAACTTGCACGGGCCGAGGCGCTTGGTGCTGACGTGCTGATCAATTACCGGGCTCACCCGAATTGGGAAGAAAAGGTGATGGAGGTGACCGATGGTAAGGGGGTTGATCTGGTTGTAGAGGTTGGCGGCGCAGGGACACTCGAAAAATCAATCGCATCCTCGCGGGTTGGTGGCCGTATTTCGTTGGTTGGCATCCTGACCGGCGGTCAGGTGGACCCAACCTCCATCATGCGGAAATCACTGACGCTTCAGGGGATATATGTTGGCCCCCGTGATATGTTTGAGCGGTTTAATGCCGCCCTACTGCAGAATAATATTCATCCGGTCATCGATGCGACTGTCGAGTTTGCTGATGCGAAGGAGGCATATCGGATGATGGAAAAAGCAGGTCATTTCGGTAAGATTGTTGTCACCATTTAACTGCGCGAAGAACGCAACAGGAGAATTTGATGAAGTTAGTCAGATATGGCGAAAATGGCGCGGAAAAGCCGGGCATCCTCGATGAGCAGGGAAATATCAGGGATCTGTCCGGTATTGTTCCGGATATTTCAGGCGACGTTCTGACGGATGAGGGACTCGCGAAGTTGAAAGCACTGGATTTAAACACAATGCCTGCGGTGACGGGTAGCCCGAGAATTGGCCCCTGCGTCGGGAATATCGGGAAGTTCGCCTGTATCGGGCTTAATTATTCCGATCATGCGGCCGAAGCGGGGCAGCCGGTGCCAAGCGAACCAATTCTCTTTATGAAGGCGACGTCGGCGGTCTGCGGACCGAATGATGATGTCGAAATTCCGCGCGACTCAAAGAAAACGGACTGGGAAGTCGAACTCGCGGTCGTCATCGGCAAACGGGCAAAATATGTGACAGAGCAGGAAGCTCTCGATCATGTCGCGGGATATTGTGTGGCCAATGATGTGTCCGAGCGGGAGTTTCAGTCTGAGCGGGGCGGTCAGTGGACGAAAGGAAAAAGCCACGATACGTTCGGTCCTCTCGGTCCTTGGTTGGTGACGCGCGACGAAGTGCCGGATCCACAGGCGCTTAATTTGTGGCTGGACGTAGATGGTGTTCGGCAGCAAGATGGCACTTCTGCAACCATGATATTTGGTGGTGCCAAGATTATTTCCTATCTCAGCCTGTTTATGACCCTGATTGTTGGGGACGTTATTTCCACTGGCTCGCCCCCCGGCGTTGGCATGGGGAAAAAGCCAAATCCGGTATTTCTCAAACCTGGACAGGAAATAAAGCTGGGCGTTGAAGGCCTCGGTGCACAACGGCAGAAAACTGTTCAAGCATAATTAACTGAAACTCAGGAAAAGGAACGCGTGTCGTGAAACCCTTTCATCAACCCGAAAGCCTTGGATTCGAACCCAAGCGCCTTGAGTATATTACCAATTGGATGAATAGATATGTCGATGGTGGGAAGCTCGCGGGAGCGCAAACACACATCGCACGAAGCGGTAAGATCGCCTATTCGAAATCTGTTGGCCAAGCGGATCGAGAAAATAATATTCCCTGGAAAGACGATACTATGGCGCGGTTCTATTCGATGACCAAGCCGATCACGTCGGTTGCCCTGATGATGTTGTATGAAAAGGGGTTGTTTCATCTGGACGACCCGCTAGAGAAGTTTATTCCGGCCTTCAAGGACATGCAGGTTCTGCGGCCTCAGGCCCGCAGTATCGACGATACCGAGCCGGCAACCAGTAAAATTACGGTTCACAACCTGCTGACTCACATGTCTGGCATGACCTATGGGTTTAATGAAGGCGTCCTCGGCAAATATTATGAAGCCAACAAGATGGACTTCGGAACGACGCGGGGTAGCCTGGAAAGTCAAATCCAGCAGCTGTCAGAGATGCCGCTGCAGTTTAATCCGGGCAGCCGTTGGAATTATGGCGTATCGACGGATGTTGTCGGCCGTTTGGTAGAGATTATTTCAGGTCAGGATCTCAAATCATATTTTCATGAGCATATTTTCACACCACTTGGAATGGTGGATACGGATTTCGGGGTACCGCAAGAGAAATTCGACCGTTACGCCGCTGCTTATGGTGCGGATGAAACGGGCGCGATGACGGTGCTGGATTCGGCGGCGAAGAGTGCGTTTCGGAAGGAAAAAGTTGTTTGCTATTCCGGCGGCGGAGGGCTGATTTCAACGGCATCTGATTATCTTAAATTCGCCGAGATGCTCCGCTGCCGAGGTGCCTATGACGGTGGCCAGCTTCTGGGCCCGCGTACCGTGGACTTCATGATGGAAAATCATCTGGATGGTGACCTTGCCCAATACGGTCAGGAGGGTTTTTCCGAGGTATCGTTTGTGTGTGTCGGGTTCGGGCTTGGCGGGTGGGTTATGATGGATCCGCCCTTGTCCCAGATGATGGGCTCACCCGGGGATTTTGGCTGGGGCGGTATGGCAAGCACCGTCTTCTGGGTTGATCCGATGGAAGATATGACAGTTCTATTCCTGACCCAGTTCATCCCTAGTAGTCATTATCCGCTGCGGAAGGAACTGCGGGCGCTGGTTTATCAAGCGATGGTGGATTGATGCCGGAGTGTCGTAATTCTGACATAAAATAGCAAATTTTGCGTCACTGATCGGACATCTGGCTGCAACAATCATTTGAGATGTTCTCCTTTAATCTCTCGAAAGAGTATTTAGGAGTATGTCTTGGAACCGTTACGATTTAATAATCTGGAACTTCGTCTGGCCAACAGCGCGGCTGATTTGGACGCAGCGCAGTCTTTGCGCTATCGCATTTTCTACGAAGAAATGGGTGCCAAACCGTCAGTTCTTTGTCAGGAACAATCTCGTGATGTGGATCGGTATGATGAATTTTGCGATCATCTGCTCGTAATCGATCTTGAAAAAGGGACAGAGGCAGCGCCTTATGTCGTCGGAACCTATCGTTTTCTCCGTCGCAGCGTCGCACAGAAGCATGGCGGTTTTTATTCAGAATCGGAATTTGACCTCTGCAACCTGTCGGTTTTCCCCGGTGAAATCATGGAACTGGGCCGTTCCTGCATAGATGCAGCCTATCGTCGACGCGGTGCGATGCAGCTTTTATGGCGTGGCATTGCGTCCTATATCCATATTCACGACGTTCAGATTATGTTCGGCTGTGGCAGTATTCATGGCACGGACCTGAAAGAGCAGGCGCGAGTGCTTTCCTATCTGCATCATTTCCATAAAGCGCCGGGGCATCTTCGTCCGCGGGCTCTGGACGAACATTACATCCCGATGAAAATGATGAAGCGTAAGGAGGTGGATATCGAGTTGGCGCAACGTGAGTTGCCTCCGCTTCTAAAAGGTTATTTACGCCTCGGCGGGTATATCGGGGACGGCGCAGTTATCGATCAACAATTCAATACCATTG
>CALEMG010000038.1 GCA_937910835.1 uncultured Alphaproteobacteria bacterium
GGAACAGTGAATTTCTTCGGTATTGCGAGAAGTTACGGCACACTTTACATGGATGACGGAAAGCCGACGCCGGGTCTCTTTGGGCGGACAATCGAGAATCTTAAAATCGTTTCGCCGTCGCGCTTCAGCACAGTCCCGGCGGCTTACAGCTTCCTTGCCGACCAGCTGGAGCAGGATGAGGAACTGGGCCATGCCTTCTTTAAGAACCTCAAGATCTGCCAATACGGCGGCGCGGCCCTGTCGCAGGAAATGTTTGAACGGATGCAGCAGCTCGCTATTAAGTATACCGGCATGCGCATTCCCTTTGGCACGGGCTGGGGGGCGACGGAGACAACGGGCACGGGCACGGCGGTTCATTGGGACAGCGAAAGAGTTGGCCTGATTGGTGTGCCAACGCCGGGCATCACGGTCAAAATCCTTCCCATTGGCGAAAAACAGGAAATCCGTATCAAGGGACCGAACGTCCATACGGGCTATTACAAGCGGCCAGACCTCACCGCACAATATTTCGACGAGGAGGGATATTATTGCATTGGGGATGCGGTGAAATGGGTTGACCCCGACAACCCCAAGGCGGGCATGATCTTTGATGGCCGTGTTGCGGAGGATTTCAAGCTTTCAAGCGGCACTTGGGTCAGCACGGGCTCGCTCCGATTGTCGCTTATTGATGCTCTTGATCCGCTGGCTCGAGATGTCGTCATTGCCGGTCACGACCGGGAGGAAATTGGCATTTTGATCCTCCTTACAGAGGCAATGCATGGGAAATATGCGGCGCAGGCGGACGCGCTGTCGGCAGATGGAAAACGGATTATCGCATCGTCGTTGATTGAGGCTGTTCAGGAGAAACTCAGCCGCTATAATCGGGATAATCCGTCACCGAGCCGGCGGGTAGGGAGAGCACTGATCATGGCGAAGCCGCTTTCAGTGGATAAGAATGAAATAACGGATAAGCAATATATCAATCAGGGAGCCGTACTTTCCAATCGTGCTGATCTCGTCGTCTGCCTGTTTAAGGGTGTCGTCGACCGGGGCATAGTTAATCTAAATAATAACAACGATATGAAAGGCATTTCAAATGTCAGCAATGAACAAGCAAATACTGCTTAAATCGCGGCCCGTCGGGGAGCCGACTGCAGATAATTTCGATCTGGTGGAAACGCCATTACCGACACCGGGACCAGGCCAGTTTCGCGTCAAGGTCATCTATATGTCCCTCGACCCTTATATGCGTGGCCGGATGGGCGCCGAGAAAACCTACGCCGCGAATGCGGAAGTCGGTGAGCCCATGGTTGGCGGCGGCGTTGGTGTGGTCGAGGAATCGAATAATGACCAGTTCAAGACCGGCGACTATGTGATGTGCGGAACCGGCTGGCAGAGTTATTGCCTGTCCGACGGGACCGGTGTGATGAAACTCGATCCCGCACAGGCGCCAATCTCGACCGGCGTTGGTGTTCTGGGCATGCCCGGGCTTACGGCTTATTATGGCCTTCTTGAGATTGGCAAGCCAAAAGCGGGGGAGACGGTTGTTGTTGCCGCTGCGTCCGGCGCGGTTGGCGGCGTTGTTGGCCAGATCGCGAGAATAAAAGGTTGTCGCGCCATCGGTATCGCCGGGTCGCCCGAAAAATGCGCCTTTGTGGTGGATGAACTTGGCTTTGACGCCTGCCTTAACTACAAGGATGCGGACTTCCCCGAACAGCTCGCCAAGGCCTGCCCTGACGGGATTGATGTTTATTTTGAGAATGTCGGCGGCAAGGTGTTTGAGGCTGTCCTGCCACTTCTCAATGATGATTCCCGTGTGCCACTCTGTGGCCTGATTTCGCAGTATAATATGACGGAGTTACCGCAGGGCACGAACATGCTGCCTGCGCTGATGCGGGCGATGCTGACTCATCGTATCCTTATTCAGGGCTTTATCATTTCCTTTCATTTCCACCACCTGCCAGCATTCCTGAAAGATGTAAGCGGCTGGATCAGAAGTGGTGAGCTCAAGTACCGCGAGGACATCGTGGAGGGGATCGAGAATGCGCCGGAGGCCTTTATGGGCCTGCTTAAAGGAAAGAATTTCGGGAAATTGTTGGTTCGTGTTGCCGACGATCCGACAAGAAACTAAAAGAGACAGATACAGTCAATAAGAACCCCAAAAGGAAGGAAAAAGAAAATGACTGCCATCACTGATTTTGTCAGTTACGAGGCGCAAGGGACCGTTGGCGTTATTACCGTCAACAGTCCACCTGTCAATGCCTTGAGCCAGGGCGTGCGCGCCGGGATCAAGGGCGGGATTGAGACTGCGGTTGCCGATGATTCCGTTAATGCCATTGTGTTGGCATGTGCCGGACGGACCTTTATCGCCGGTGCGGATATCACGGAATTCGGCAAGCCCCCGCAGGAGCCAGGGCTGCACGAAGTGATCGCGGCTATGGAAAATTCAAACAAGCCTGTGATTGCGGCCATTCACGGCACAGCGCTTGGCGGTGGACTGGAAACAGCCCTCGGTTGTCATTACCGGGTTGCGAACGCGGCAGCGAAAGTCGGCCTGCCCGAAGTGAAGCTTGGCCTCCTGCCGGGCGCGGGTGGGACACAACGTCTGCCGCGTGTCGTCGGAGCTCCGATGGCACTTGAGATGATCGCATTCGGCAATCCGATCGGCGCGAAAAAAGCCCTTGAAGTCGGCCTTGTCGATGAAGTGGTCGAAGGTGACCTGACGGAAGGCGCTATTGCTTTTGCGAAGAAAGTTGTCGCGGAGGGACGTCCGCTCGTAAAAATCAGCGATCAGAATGACAAGCTTGAAGTGGCTAAGAAAAATCCGGCTATCTTTGATGATTTCCGCAAAAAAAATGCTCGCAAGTTCCGTGGGTTCGATGAACCGGAGAACTGCATCAAGGCTGTTGAGGGCGCGGATAAACTCCCGTATTCGGAAGGACTTGTCCGCGAACGCGAGCAT
>CALEMG010000039.1 GCA_937910835.1 uncultured Alphaproteobacteria bacterium
GGTTCAAGGATGCGGTTTTCAACTCTCCAGCGTCGCAGATTGCCGCGTCCGTCCTCAAAGCAAAGAAGGTCAATCTGCTGTTCGACCAGATTCTGGTGAAGGAGCCAGATACCTCCACCCCAACCCCCTGGCATCAGGACTACACCTACTGGCCCGTGGCGGGCGATCAGATCGCGACGCTCTGGCTCGCGCTCGATCCCGTCACCTTTGAAAGCGGCGCGGTGGAATATTTGCGCGGCTCGCACCGTTGGGGAAAGAAGTTCCTTGCCATCAGCTTCGATCCCGACCAGCAGTATCAGGAGGATTTACCCGAGGTGCCGGATGTCGAAAGCGCGCGCGATGACTACGATATCGTCTCTTATGAGTTGGAACCGGGCGATTGCACCCTGCATCACGGCCTGACCCTGCATGGGGCGCAGCCAAACCGGACACCAAATGTCCGCCGCCGCGCCTATATCCAGCGCTGGGCTGGCCATGACGTCACCTATAATCCGCGGCCAAACCTGCAGAAAATGCTACGCGATCCGATGATTCAGCCGGGCGCACCGCTGGATAGCGATCTTTTCCCGGTCGTCTGGCAAGCTTAACCGGCTTTTCGCGAGCGCGAGGCCGTCTCCTTATCCAGATACAACTCTTCAAGGGCCGCCAGCCCCTTGAAGAGCGCCTCGCTATTTTCCTTGCCCAGACGGGCAATCAATTCATTTTCAATTCGCTGCATCTTCGGCACCAGATTCTCGTAGGCTTTCTGTCCCTGCGCCGTCAGGGTAATACGTTCCAGTCGCCGGTCATTCTCATCCACCTCCCGCACCAGCCAGCGTTTCTGCTCAAGCGCAAAGATCGCGCGGCTCACTTTCGTTTTGTGCATGGTCGAATAGGAAGAGATTTCGGTTGCAGTCATGGTTCCCTTTTGCCCGAGCAGCGCAAAGGCCCGCCATTCCGGGCGGGTCATTCCATATTCCGATTTATAGGTGACACTCGCGTTGCGGCTTAACGCCTCGGCAAGGCGGTTGAAACGATAAGGAATAAATTCCTCTAAAACGAGATTCATCAAAATCTTTCTTGATAGTTACAAGTTTGATTGTTACAAATGTTACTAATTAAGTCCATAAAGATCAACAAGGATTTGTCCCCATGGCTCTTGCCTATATGACCGGTTTCAATAATGAGTTTGAAACGGAGGCACTTCCCGGCGCCCTGCCGGAGGGGCGCAACAACCCTCAAAAATGCCCCTACGGCCTCTATGCAGAGCAATTTTCGGGCACTGCCTTCACCGCGCCAAATGCCGCAAACGCCCGAAGCTGGCTTTACCGGATGCGCCCCTCTGTCCACCATGTCCGGCATTTCAGACCCGTCGATCGCCCCCTCTGGAAATCCGCACCCACCGTTTATGAAGAGGCCCCGCTTGGCCAGTTCCGCTGGAACCCTATCCCCCTGCCTGATGAACCCACTGCCTTTCCTACGGGTATTCGCACCATCACGACGGCGGGCAGAGTTCTTTCCCAGGCCGGCATGGCGGCTCATGTCTATGTGGCCAAT
>CALEMG010000040.1 GCA_937910835.1 uncultured Alphaproteobacteria bacterium
CGATGCGCTCGCGTTCAAGCTCGACCATGATCAGGAATGTCATCATAAAGCCCACAGACTCCGGCGCGACGAGAGCGTTTTCCCCCGTGATCACTCCAGTAGATTTCAGATGCTTTATCCGCCGTTGGATCGTTGCAACAGAAAGCCCGGTCTCAAAGGCCATCGTCTCCAGCTTTTTCCGCGCATTGTCTTGTTGCTGTCTTAGATTGATAATATCGTTTGGCGTGTGCGCTCTCATGCTCATTCCACTTGCCCCCGCGTTCTTTCTGGCCCGCCAGCTTCGCGTAATTCTGCATAGGGACGCTGCGGAACTGGTCTATGTTAAATCCCATGTATTTGTGATCAAACCATATCACCAAAATCATAATATTGATAAATTATATCAAATTACTTTCCATTTTGACGAAATTAATAAGAATCTCCGGATAAGCTATTTATGTCTGGAAGGATAGTTTATGTTTAATGATGAGGATGGGGGCATCGGGGCAGTGATTGCGTTAATCAATTGTCAGAATTCTGAAACTGAACTTCAAAGCAACCTCTTTCCAGCAAAAATAATACTGCACAAGACACGAAAAATCCCCGACGATTACACGAAGACATCAGGATGGCGCTAGACCGGGATATATGCATATGAGCAAAATTATTGAGTTTCAGAATGTCTCGAAGTCGTACGGACAGTTACAGGTCCTCAAAAATCTGAATATGCATGTTGAGGCGGGAGAAAAACTTGCTCTTATTGGTCCAAGCGGGTCCGGAAAAACCACCATTTTACGAATTCTGATGACGCTGGAGACGATAAATAGCGGGCATGTCCTTGTCGAGGATGATTATCTTTGGCATCAGCGCGTCAATGACGATCTGGTCCCGGCCAGTGAAAAGCATCTTCGGAAAATGCGCCAAAACGTCGGCATGGTGTTCCAACAGTTCAATCTGTTCCCTCATTTGACAGCGATCGAGAATATTGTGCAGCCGCAAGTTCTGATCAAGGAAGTCGACAAGCCCGATGCGATGAACAAAGCGCGGGAGCTATTGGCGCTCGTTGGTCTTGAGGATAAGGAGCAGCATTACCCCCATCAGCTTTCAGGTGGACAGCAACAGCGGGTCGCGATTGCGCGGGCGCTCGCCATGGACCCCAAAATCATGCTGTTTGACGAGGTTACATCGGCGCTCGATCCAGAATTGGTCGAGGAAGTTCTCAACGTCTTGAGGATGCTTGCCGAAACATCCGATACCACCATGCTCACCGTGACCCATGAGATGAATTTTGCACGGGATTTTGCCGATCGTGTTCTTTTCTTTGAAAAGGGGCAAATCGTCGAATCCGGTCCGCCGGAAGAAATCTTCAAGAACCCGAAAGAAGAACGAACCCGCAATTTCTTGCGGCAGATCATCGGAGAATTGTCTTAAACGATACGCTCGCGCAGTGCCGAGCCACACCCATGAAACCCCATAACCAAAGTGAGTTAAACCAACAGAGAAAGGGAAGTTTGTTATGTTGAAGACTGTGCAAAGAATGATAGAGGTGGCCGCGATCGGTGCCGTTGCGCTGACGACATTTGCGACCGTCGGCTATGCAGGAACGCTCGATGACTTGCGCGAGCAGGGCTATGCGACTGTGGCTGTGGCGAATGAGCCGCCCTACAGCGACATTAAAGGCGATGGCTATGTGACCGGCGCAGCGCCGGACGTTGCCCGGGCTGTCATGGCCAAACTGGGCGTTCCGGAGTTGAAGGCCAAGGTCGTCGGGTATGGATCGATGATCCCCGCATTGCTTGCCCGCCGGGTCGATATGGCGACCTCGGGCCTCTATATCAAACCCAAGCGCTGCGAATCCATTATCTACTCCGAGCCTGACCTCTGTGGTGCGGAAGCTTTCGCGGTTGCTGTAGGTAATCCACATAAAGTCAAAACCTATGAAGATATCGCCGCCAATCCTGACCTGACCATGACGACTTGCGCCGGCTGTGTGGAAGAAGCATACGCGTTGGAGCGGGGCGTCAAGAAAGAGCAGATCAAGGTCTTCACTGATCCGCCAAGCGGCATCAAGATGCTGCAACAGGGTCGCGTCGATGTATTCGCGCTCTCCGGTCTCGGGACAGCTGATCTTTTGAAGAAAACCAATGATCCGAACCTCGAACTTGTCATGCCGGTGAAGGGCGTACCTATCGGCTGTGCAGGTGCCGCCTTTAATCCGGATGACAAAGAGTTCCGCGATGCCTATGACGCAGCGCTCGCTGAACTGAAGGAAAGCGGTGAATTCGCCAAGATCATCGAGCCTTATGGCTTTTCCGCCGAGGCAACACTAGAGGTCAAACGCGACGACTTCTGCCCAGGCAATTGATCGCGATTCTTTCCCGTCGATTGTAGCAAATGAATACTGCCCCTTTATTGGGGTAGTATTCAGAAGGTAGCGAAATGGATCAAATCCTCGAATATAGCCCGATCCTGATCGAAGGCACGATCACGACCATCGAGTTGACGGTCGCCAGCGCTTTTGTGGCCCTGATTATTTCGTTTGTTGTCGGATTGTCTCGCTTTTCCAGATTTTCCGCCGTACGAATTTCTGCAATCATCTATCTGGAATTTTTCCGGGGAACCTCTGCTATCGTGCAGATGTTCTTCATGTTTTATGTCCTACCGCTTCTCGGCGTTCATCTGGCGCCTCTCCTCGCCGGAATTATTGCCTGCGGGTTCAACCTTGGCAGCTATGGCTCGGAAGTGGTGCGCGGCGCGGTTCAGTCTGTCCCCCGCGCGCAGCATGAGGCAGCCACCGCCCTCAATTATACGACCTACCAGAAATTCCGTTACGTGCTTCTACCGCAGGCGATCCCGGTTATGATCCCGACATTCGGCAACCTGCTGATTGAGCTGTTGAAGCTGACGGCTGTCGCGTCCCTTATCACCATTTCAGATCTGACATTCATGGCACAGATTATCCGGGTGCAGACAGCCCTCACGCTGGAACCCTTCGTCATCATCATGGTCATATATTTTATTATCGCCTCCTGCCTGGTCGGGATTACCGATTTTATTGCGAAGAAGATAACCAAGGGCCGCAATATAACCGTCAGGAAAGAGATATAAGCCATGGAATGGAGCTGGCAGGTCGCCCTAGATGTATTACCGCAAATGGCGCAGGGTCTCGTCATCACGATCGAGGCGACATTTATTGGTGCCATTCTCGCCTATGCGCTCGGCCTAATGCTCGCCATACTGAGGATGTCAAAATCTCGTGCCATTTCGCTTACAACCTATTGGGTTTCGGAATTTATCCGCCGCACACCGCTGCTGGTACAGCTCTATTTCCTGTTTTATGTCTTGCCCGATCTCGGGCTGTTCCTCTCGCCACTTGCCGCTGGCATTCTTGGGCTCGGGCTGCATTTCAGTACCTACACATCGGAGGTTTTCCGCGCCGGCATCGAGAATGTTCCGCATGGCCAGTGGGAAGCGGCGAAATCCTTGAATTACAAACCCTACCAAACCATGCGCTATGTTATTTTACCGCAAGCCATTCCGCCTATGATCCCGCCGCTTGCCAACTATCTGATCACCATGTTCAAGGAAACGCCGCTTCTATCTGCGATTACCGTGGTCGAGCTCTTTAATGCGGCCAATATCTATAGCAACAGCCACTATAAATATCTTGAACCGATGACGCTGGTCGGCGCTTTTTTCCTGATCGTCTCCATTCCGTCCGCCTATATCGCGATGCGTCTTGAAAAGAAATATCAGCGTCGCGGTGGCGGCTCCGTCTGAGATTTCGTACGCCGGTCTGTCGGCGAAAGATTGCGATAAATGCGCATGTCGGATACCGGTCAAAAGCTATCAAAACATGATAAATTTAATCACTAAACAGCGTTTTCTGATATGTCAGGGAGGAGAATGCTTTCTATCCTGCATAGATTATGAGTTCAAAAAAATCCCCAACCAACCTCGCTGACCACAGACTATTTCGGACGTCAGCGGAACGACCCATGGCCCTGCTCGCGCAATGCCCGGTCTATGCCCCTACTCCCTTGCAAGATCATGTCAAACTTGCCGAGGTACTGGGTGTAGCCCGATTATTTATAAAAGATGAATCTCAGCGGATGCGGCTGGGAAGCTTCAAGGCACTGGGCGGCGCATTTGCGGTCGCCCAGATGATATGCGATGCGGCCGGCACCATGGATCTGGCCAGCGAAACGGCCAAGACGGTGGCAAAACGCATGACCTTCATTACCGCCAGTGCTGGCAATCATGGTCTTTCCGTCGCCGCAGGCGCGCACATCTTTGGCGCGAATGCGATTGTTTATCTCTCCTCCCTCGTTCCCATAGGATTTGGTGATCGTATCCGTGCTATTGGCGCGAAAGTCGTGCGGATAGACGGTGTTTATGAAGACAGCGTCGCTGCGGCAAAAACTGCAGCAGAGAAAAATGGCTGGCTGCTTCTGGCGGACGGTTCCTGGGAAGGGTATATCGACCGCCCCGCACTGGTTATGGAGGGTTATACGGTTCTTGCCGAAGAATGCCGCGCGGCATTTGAAAGCAAGGGAACATGGCCGACCCATGTGCTGATTCAGGCGGGAGTTGGTGGGCTTGCCGCCGCAGTTGCCGCACATATCCGGGACTATTGGGCGGTTCAGCCCAAAATTACCATCGTTGAACCGGAGTTCGCCCCCTGTCTGAAGGTCAGCGTTCAGAATAACCGAATGACACGTGTAGAAGGAGATGTCTCCAACATGGGTCGGCTGGACTGCAAGGAGGCGTCAGTGATTGCCGCATCTTCCCTGAGAGTAGACGCGGATGAATTTGTGACAATCTCTGATGAGGCTGCGGCGGGTGCGGTCAATCTGCTCTCGGAGCATGGTATCGAGACAACACCAAGTGGCGCGGCGGCAGTTGCCGCCCTTCGCGAAATGCCGCAAGATGCCAATAGCCGTTGTCTAGTATTTATCACAGAAGGCCTGGAAGGAGGCTGAAACTTTGCCGCTGCCGCTGACATCCTCTCACTGGGGGACATATCGGGTAGAGAGCAAGGCGGGTGAGCCGGTCGCCGTAAAACCGCTTGCGGACGATCCAGCCCCTTCCCCGATCGGAGCGGCAATGATCGATACCCGTACGGGTCCCAGCCGCATTCGCCAGCCGATGATCCGCCGTGGCTTTCTGGAGGATGGGCCAGATGGCAGCCGGAGTAGGCGCGGGCGAGAGGAATTTGTGCCCGTCAGTTGGGACATCGCTCTCGATCTCGTAGCCCAGGAACTTAACCGCGTGCGGGACCAATTCGGCAACCGAGCCATCTACGCCGGTTCTTACGGTTGGGCGAGCGCTGGGCGGTTTCATCATGCACAAAGTCAGCTACGGCGCTTTATGAATCTCTTTGGCGGCTGCACGACATCCCGCGATTCATACAGCTACGCCGCAGCAGAAGTGATCCTGCCACATATTGTCGGCCCAATGCCAACATTGCTTCAAGAGCATACCTCCTGGCGATCGATTGCCGAAGCAGGATCAAAGGTCGTTGCCTTCGGCGGGATAGCGCCACGTAATTCGCAGATGAACGCCGGTGGGGTCGGGCGCCATAGTCAAGCGGAGGATATGTCGGCGGCCCGGAAAGCAGGGGTAAAGTTCATCAATATCAGCCCCAGTAATTCAGATGTGAACGGGGAGCTGGCGGCAGACTGGATTCCCATTCGCCCGAATACCGACACCGCTCTGATGCTCGCCCTTGCCCACACGCTTTTCGTTGAAAATCTTCATGACCGAGTGTTTCTTAAAGACTATTGCACCGGGTTTGAACAGTTCCATCCATACCTCGCGGGCGAGACCGACGGCACGCCCAAGGATGCCGACTGGGCAGCGGCAATCACCGGCATTCCGGCAGCGCGCATCCTCTCGCTCGCTCGCGAAATGGCGGCGGGATCGACGTTTTTGAATGGCAGTTGGTCCCTCACCCGGCAGCAGAATGGAGAACAGGCGATCTGGATGCTAGTGGTGCTGGCGGCAATGCTGGGAGGGATTGGCAAGCCCGGCACCGGTTTCGGCCTTGGCTTGGGCGCGGTGAACGGCATTGGAAGTGATCGCGGATATTTACCCTGGGCGGCACTCCCAACTGGGCAAAACCCGGAAAGCAGCTATATTCCGGTTTCCCGGATCGCCGATATGCTGCTTAATCCTGGGAAGGAATTTCGCTATAACGGGGGAGAATATGCCTACCCCGATGCTCGTCTGGTTTACTGGGGCGGCGGCAACCCTTACCATCATCATCAAGATATTAACCGGTTAATAAAGGCATGGCA
>CALEMG010000041.1 GCA_937910835.1 uncultured Alphaproteobacteria bacterium
GTAGAGTACAGAAAATCTTTGCATTCCTGTCTGGTTTGGTGGTGGCGATGTCGGTTATGGGCGCCGTCCCGGCGGAGCTGGTTAGCGATATCACGCAGGGTAAAATCGAGCCGATGCCGATCTCGATAACGGATTTCTATGCCGATAACGAGGCGACGGCGAAAATCGGCAAGCAGATGTCCGATGTCATCCGCGCCGATCTGGAACGTTCCGGCCTGTTCACACCGATTGATCCGCGTGCCTATCTGCAGCAGCCAAAAGATCTGCAGGCAGTTCCTGTCTTTGCCAACTGGCGCAAAATTGCCGCGCAGGCGCTTTCTACCGGGCTTGTTCAGGCGCTTGGGGATGGTCAGATCAATGTGCAATTCCGCCTATGGGATGTCTTCTCCGAGGAGTATCTAACGGGCATCCAGTACACAACCCCGCCGTCGAACTGGCGCCTGACCGCGCATCTGATCGCCGATGAAATATATAAAAGGCTGACCGGTGAGGATGGATATTTCTCCACCCGCGTGGTTTATGTGTCGGAAAGCGGACCGGCAGACCGGAGGATCAAGCGACTTGCGATCATGGATCAGGATGGGGAAAACCATCAATTTCTAACCAGCGGGAATGAGTTGGTACTCACTCCGCGCTATTCCCCGACCCAGCAGGTGCTGACCTACCTGTCTTATTTCAATAACAAGCCGCGGGTATATCTCTATAACCTTGATACCGGACAGCAGGAAATCCTCGGGGAATTTCCGG
This sequence comes from uncultured Alphaproteobacteria bacterium, assembly GCA_937910835.1. Taxonomy (GTDB): domain Bacteria; phylum Pseudomonadota; class Alphaproteobacteria; order Sneathiellales; family Sneathiellaceae; genus Sneathiella. The sequence goes on from CALEMG010000041.1 coordinate 748, forward strand.
GCATGACCTTTGCACCGCGCTTCTCGCCCTCAGGCAATCAGGTCGTGATGAGTATGGCGCAGGATGGTAACTCTGAAATATATTTGATGGATTTGCGCACTCGGGAACTCAAACGCCTGACTAACCATCCAGGGATTGATACGGCGCCGTCCTTCTCGCCAGATGGCACCCAGATTACCTTTGAATCAGACCGGGGCGGTCGTCAACAGGTGTATGTTATGGATGCTGATGGCTCAAATGTGAGGCGGATCAGCTTCGGCAGTGGCAATTATGGCACACCAGTCTGGTCTCCACGCGGCGATCTTATTGCCTTTACTAAGCTTACCGGAGGGCAGTTTTCAATCGGCGTGATGCGCACTGACGGCTCGCAGGAACGGATTTTGACTGAAGGCTTCCACAACGAAGGGCCCACTTGGGCGCCAAATGGCCGTGTTTTGATGTTTTTCCGCCAGATTCCGGGAAAAAATGATGGAACAGGTGATAAAGTTCGCTTGTGGTCCGTCGACCTTACAGGATATAACGAACGGGAGGTTATCACGCCTGGTGACGGATCAGATCCAGCGTGGTCTCCACCGTATAACTTGAACAGGTGAGATCAAACCACTATAGTTTGCGAGGTTACAATATTCGGGGGACCATCTTTACAAGTTTTTCATAGATACGTTCTGTATCCTTGTTTGACATGAGATACCCAAAGTTCAGAGATTTCCAGAGGATGGGAGTTAAGTAAATGCGGCTCAATCTAGGCCTTAAAACCTTAAGTATCTTCACAGCGTTGCTGCTGGTTGCAGCATGTGAAACAGCGCCAACAGAAACCGGCGATAGCTCAGGTGGGGGCGCGACGACCCAGACGAGCGGAACGTCCGGTTCCTCAACGACTGTTGTGCCGGAAACCACAACGACCACAGTTCAGCCCGGCAGCCAGGAAGACCTGGTTCTCAATGTCGGCGATCGGGTCTTCTTCGGTTTCGATAAATACGACCTGTCGGATGAAGCGCAAGGCACGTTACAGCGTCAGGCTGCCTGGTTGAAAGCGAACCCGACGGTTACGCTTCTGATCGAAGGGAACGCCGACGAACGCGGCACACGCGAATACAACCTTGCTCTTGGTGAGCGTCGGGCAACGGCCGTGAAAAACTACCTGGTTACTTTGGGTATTTCCGCAAACCGTTTGTCGACGATTTCCTACGGTAAGGAACGTCCGGTTGCTCTTGGCCATAACGAGGCTGCCTGGGCTCAGAACAGACGTTCGGTTTCGGTTGTAAATTAATCGCGACCAAAATTGCGACGCCCGTTGCCGCACTAACAAGTTTAGTGACGGGAGCGGGCGTTTTTTTTGAATCATGCGGCTCGCCCTGGAAAGGGGCAAACTGACATTGATCATAAAATTGCCAATATTTCGAATAAGTTTGATATCTTTGACAAAAGACCCCACGGATCGAGGGAAGGGCGCGCCGCGATGATTTGGAATGTATCAAAGACCGGGACTGGGAAGTCTAAGCTTTCTGGAAATGGGAAATTGCTGATTTCCTGTCTGGTATTGGCTATGGCAACACTCCTTACGCCGACCTTGGCACTGGCTCAAAGCAACAGCGAGGTCCGGGCGCTGGCCGATCGCATCAACCGGCTGGAGCAGGATATCACGGATATGCAGCGGACGGTCTATAGCGGGGCAACGCCCGCGCCCCGGCCCGCCGCCCCGAGCAGTTCAACATTGCCCGCGACATCCGGTGGCACCGTCAGTCAGGACGGCCTAGCACTTCTCTTGCAGCGTATCAGTTCCCTTGAGGACGAGCAGCGCCGCCTGACCGGTGCACAGGAAGAGGCCAGCTTCAAGATCAATCAGATGACGACACGGCTCGATAAACTGGTGAAAGATGTCGATTTCCGCCTGACGGATATCGAGCGCCGCCTTGGTACACCCGGCGCGACGACCGGTGCTCCTGATACAACGACGGGGGCTATCGCATCCCCCACACCTCTCGCCACCGGGACAGGAGCGTCCTCCTCTGGAACGGGTGGGAGCACAACAACGACCGCCCCTGTTGTAGTGGGAGGCGAAAGCCTTCCCGCCGGTAGTAAGGTTCTTGGAACACTCCCCGCGAATAGCAGCGGCACACCTGTGACGTCGAGCGCGGCGGGAACAGGAACTGCAGTCGCCTCTGCCCCCACAGGTGGCGGATTGCCTGCCGGCTCGGCCTCTGATCAGTATAATTATGCCATCTCCCTTGTGCGGGAGGATCGTTACGACGATGCGGAGGTTGCTTTTACAGAGTTTCTCAAGCTTCACAAGGATAACGATCTTGCCGGGAACGCACAATATTGGCTCGGGGAAACCTTCTATGTACGCGGGGATTTTCCGAATGCAGCGTCGGCCTTTTTTGAAGGATACCAGAACTATCCGGACAGCACCAAGGCGGCGGATAACCTTCTGAAACTTGCCATGACCCTTGGCCGCATGGACCAGAAAGAGGAAGCCTGCGCTACTTTCGCCCAAATGGATAAGCAGTTCAATCAGGTTCCCGCCAGATTGCGGCAGACCGCGGATCGCGAAAAGCAGAAGTTCGGCTGCAAATGATGCACCGCCGTGCCTGAACTCTCTAGCGCGTCCCGGCTCCCCGACTTTTTTGGCGAAACCATGCAGGAGCTTTGGCCGGAGGGGGGCGCAAACCGGTTGGCGGTCGCGGTTTCCGGTGGGTCTGACAGTATGGCGCTGGCGTTGCTGGCCTAGGGCTGGGCGGATCGAAACGAGATTTCTCTGACGGCATTGACGGTTGATCACGGTCTGCGCGCCACCTCCGCCAACGAAGCAGAACAAGTCATGCATTGGCTTGAGGCGCGGGGAATGGAGACGCGCATTCTTCGCTGGTCCGGGCCTTATCCCAAAACCGGTATTCAGGAAGCCGCGCGCAATGCTCGCTATCATCTGATGGAAGAGACTTGCGTTGAAGAAGGGATCGGTGCGTTGTTGCTTGGTCATCAACTGGAAGATCAGCTTGAAACCCTGTTGATGAGGCTTTCAAAGGGGAGTGGGCTGGATGGACTCACGGCCATGCAGAGCGTAGGGTTGCGAGGAAGTTTTCGGTTGCTGCGGCCATTGCTTGGCGTTCGCCGGGCGGTATTGCGCGACTATCTCAAGATGCAGGAACAGGCTTGGATCGACGATCCCAGCAATGAAAACCCCGTTTATACCCGTACCCGCGTCGGCGCTGTGCTGACAGAGATGCAACAGCTCCCTGGGAGCAGCATTGAGACGATTGCGCTTTCTCTCTCGCGGTTGCAGCGTGCCTCCCACAGTCTCGATCTTTTAGCGCGGCAAAAAATCCAGACGCTTTGTGAGGTCAGCCCGTTCGGCTTTATTCGGATGCGGGATGACGCCTTGGATGACTGCCCGGACGAGTTGGCGCTTCGTCTTCTTTCTGCCGCTCTCAGATGCGTCGGCGGCGGGCAGCGGATTAAGCTTTCCGCGCTTGAGCAGCTTTATCAGCGGCTGTTCAAGGAGCGGTCGGGGAAAAGCGGCACAATTTCGGGTGCGCAAATCCAGAAATCCGGGAAAAGCTGGCTGTTCTGTCGGGAGCCGGGGCGGGCGGGCCTTCCCATGACGGGCCTTGGGCCGGGCCTGCGGAAATGGATATGGGATAATCGCTTTGTTGTGACCGATACCACGCCGGATGTGCCTTTGCCCGCCGGGCTGTCTCTCGGTGCGCTGGGGGAGGAAGGATGGCGGCAATTGCAGGAAAGCGCTGATTCCAGTCTCTTCTCAGCGATACCTGCCAAGGTCCGCCATAGCCTCCCGGCGCTCTGGTCCGAGGGGAAGATTGTTGAGATGCCCCTGTTGCCTACGGAAAAAAACACGGAATTCGGACCTGGTCAGCGATTTAATGCGCAGTTTCGGGCATTTTACTGGATGACCGACCCGATTTCGTGATAAATATCGGCGAATGACAAAATGCCCTATTGGAACTTGATGTTAACAGATTATATCTAGAACTAATCCAAGTTAGCGGGTGCATCTTACGACGAACGGATCGGACCAAGTCCGAAATGGGAAGGAAATAGTTTCGTGAATCTTTTTGGCAAGAACATAGTGCTCTGGGTGATCATCGCATTGCTCGTTGTGGCGCTTTTCAATATTTTCAATGATCCTTCCCCGCGCAATGCCGGATTGTCGATGCCTTATTCAACATTCCTCGATGAAGTTGAAAACGGCCGGGTGAAAAACGTCACCATTCAGGGCCCGAATATCAAGGGCGTGACCGATGATGGCCGCGCCTTTACGACCTACGCGCCTGAAGACAGCACGCTTGTCAGCAAGCTGAGCGAGCATGGCGTTATCATCAATGCCGCCCCGAAGGAAGAGGGCAGCATGCTGATGGCAACCTTGCTGTCATGGTTCCCGATGCTGCTTCTGATTGGTGTGTGGATTTTCTTCATGCGCCAGATGCAGGGCGGCGGCGGCAAGGCCATGGGCTTTGGCAAATCGAAAGCCAAGCTGCTGACTGAGAAGCACGGCCGTGTGACGTTTGAAGATGTCGCCGGTATCGAGGAAGCGAAGGAAGAGCTTGAAGAAGTTGTCGACTTCCTGAAAAGCCCTCAGAAATATCAGCGCCTTGGCGGTAAAATCCCGAAGGGTGTGCTGTTGATCGGTCCTCCGGGTACCGGTAAGACGCTGCTGGCCCGCTCTGTTGCTGGTGAAGCAAATGTCCCGTTCTTCACTATTTCCGGCTCCGACTTTGTCGAGATGTTTGTTGGTGTCGGCGCGAGCCGTGTCCGCGACATGTTTGAACAGGGTAAGAAAAACGCCCCTTGTATTATCTTCATCGACGAAATTGACGCCGTCGGTCGCCATCGTGGCGCCGGTCTTGGCGGCGGCAATGACGAACGCGAGCAGACCCTTAACCAGATGCTGGTAGAGATGGACGGCTTCGAGACCAACGAAGGTGTGATCCTGCTTGCCGCCACCAACCGTCCAGACGTGCTTGATCCGGCGCTATTGCGCCCCGGTCGTTTCGACCGTCAGGTTGTTGTGCCGAACCCGGATATCATCGGTCGTGAGAAAATCCTGAAGGTGCATATGCGCAAAGTTCCGCTGGCGCAGGATGTGAACGCCCGCACCATCGCGCGCGGCACGCCGGGCTTCTCCGGTGCTGACCTTGCCAACCTCGTGAATGAGGCGGCGCTTCTTGCGGCGCGTAAATCACGGCGACTGGTCACCCAACAGGAATTCGAGGAAGCGAAAGACAAGGTCATGATGGGCACCGAGCGTCGCTCCATGGTCATGTCAGAAGATGAGAAGAAGCTGACCGCTTATCATGAAGGCGGCCATGCGCTTGTCGGCATGCACATGAAGGCGTCCGATCCGGTCCATAAGGCAACGATTATCCCGCGTGGCCGCGCCCTTGGTATGGTCATGCGCCTGCCGGAAAAGGACAGCTACTCGCTGCGGCGGGATCAGTGCCTTGCCCATCTGGCAGTGGCCATGGGTGGCCGCGTGGCAGAGGAAATGATCTTCGGTCATGATGCGGTAACGACCGGCGCCTCCGGTGATATCAAGATGGCAACCGACATGGCGCGTAAAATGGTTACCGAATGGGGTCTGTCCGATAAGCTTGGTCCGCTTCTCTATGGGGCGAACCAGGAGGAAGTATTCCTCGGTCATTCCGTTTCGCAGCAGAAGAATATGTCCGACGCCACCGCCGATGTTATTGATCAGGAAGTCCGCCGCTTTGTCGAAGAAGGTGAGGCAACGGCCCGCAAGATTCTGAATGATCATGTAGATCAGCTGCATCGCATCGCCAAAGGCCTTCTTGAATATGAAACCTTGAGTGGGGACGAGATCAAAATTCTGATGGATGGCGGCGATATCAACCGTCCGGAAGATGTGGATACACCTGCTGACAAGGGACCGAGTTCAACCGTTCCCGAAGCTGACGGCCATAAGAAGCCCGGCGGACCGGGTATGGAACCGGAGCCGCAACCCGGCTCATAAGGACTGTTTCATGAGTGAGACGAGTAAGGGCTCCGCTTCATCGCGGGGCCTTTCTTCTATGACAAAGAGAGAACAGGTGAGCCGGATAGAACCCCTGATTATGGGGATTGTGAATGTCACGCCAGACAGTTTCTCCGACGGTGGTCGGCATTCCAGACTTGATGCCGCGATTGCCCATGCACGAGAGCTTGTCGCCGATGGTGCGGATATCCTTGATATTGGCGGGGAAAGCACCCGCCCGGGCGCGGACGCCGTCAACGTGCAGGAAGAATGTGCGCGTGTTGTGCCGGTTATCGAAGGCTGCCGTGATCTTGGCGTGACGATTTCCATTGATAGTCGGAAGAAAGCCGTAATGGCGGCGGCGGTCGCGGCCGGGGCGACCATGATCAACGATGTCAGTGCTCTAGAGTATGACCCTGAAAGCCTCGAATTCGTGGCGGAAAGTGGCTTGCCCGTGTGCCTGATGCATAGTCTTGCGGACCCCAAAGTCATGCAGGACAATCCCATCTATGACGATGTGGTGGCCGAAGTGATGGCTTATCTGCGGGCCCGGATCGAGGCTTGCGAGGCGGCGGGGATTGCGCGCGAAAAAATTATCGCCGATCCCGGCATTGGCTTTGGCAAGACGGCCGAGCATAATCTGCTGCTGATCAAGTCGCTGTTGGCGTTTCGGGCGCTCGGCTGCGATATCTTGCTCGGCGCATCGCGAAAATCCTTTATCGGACAGCTGATGAATGAGCCTGATGCGTCGAAACGCGTCATCGGATCGGTTGCTGTGGCGCTTCATGGCGCGCAATCCGGCGCCCGAATTTTGCGGGTTCATGACGTTAAGGAAACTCGCCAGGCCCTTGAAATATGGCAAGCAATTGATGCTGCCTCTTTTTAGACATGTTTTAAGGGTTTTCTGATAGGGTGTTGTCGAATTTTTAGGCAGAGACTGAGCTATGACACGGAAATATTTTGGAACCGACGGCATTCGCGGCACGGCGAATAAGGAGCCGATGACTGCGGAGATCGCCCTGAAAGTGGGCAAATCCGCGGGCAAGAAATTTGCCGGTCGGGGCGATTTTCGCCACCGCGTCGTTATCGGGAAAGACACGCGCCTCTCAGGCTATATGGTGGAACCTGCGCTGACCGCGGGCTTTACCTCCGTCGGGATGGATGTCATTTTGGTCGGACCGCTCCCCACGCCAGCGATCGCCATGCTGACCCGTTCACTCCGGGCGGATATCGGGGTGATGATTTCCGCGTCGCATAATTCGTTCGAGGACAACGGCATCAAGCTATTTGGCCCTGACGGCTACAAGCTGTCCGACGAGGTCGAAAAAAGCATCGAGGCCGACATAATTGATGACAGCAATATTGTGCTGGCAGACCCGGCCAAGCTCGGCCGGGCTCAGCGTCTGGAAGATGCGCGCGGCCGCTATATCGAATTCGCTAAAAGCAGCTTTCCACGCAATCAGCTCCTGAAGGGCCTAAAAATCGTGGTCGATTGCGCAAATGGCGCGGCCTATAAGGTGGCACCGACGGTGCTCTGGGAACTGGAGGCCGAGGTCATCTCCATGGGCGTCTCTCCCAACGGATTTAATATCAATGACGGCTGTGGTTCAACATCGACGGAAGCCATGTGCGCCCGTGTCGTGGAGGAAAGTGCCGATCTCGGCATTGCTCTCGATGGCGATGCGGACCGGTTGTTAATCTGTGATGAGAAGGGTCGTCTGATCGATGGGGACCAGTTAATGGCACTGATCGCCCGAACTTGGCAGCGCCGCGAAAAGTTACAGGGCGGCGGTATCGTCTCGACGGTTATGTCCAACATGGGGCTTGAGAAGTTCCTGGAAGGGCGTGGCCTGAACCTCGCGCGGACCAATGTTGGCGATCGCTACGTTGTCGAACATATGCGCGAGCACGGCTTTAATGTCGGCGGGGAGCAGTCGGGCCATATCGTACTGAATGATTACAGTACGACGGGTGATGGCCTGATCGCTGCGCTGCAGGTCCTCTCGGTGATTGTTGAGGAGGGGCAGCCGGTGAGTGAAGTTTGCCACAACTTCGATCCTTGGCCGCAGATCCTGAAGAATGTGCGTTACGAGGCGGGGGATCCGCTTTCCGGTTCTGCCGTGCAGAAGGCCATCCGGGACGGCGAAATTCGCCTCGGCAATGAAGGGCGCCTATTGATTAGGAAATCCGGGACAGAACCGCTGATCCGCGTAATGGGCGAAGGAACGAACGACAGTCTGGTAAATGAGATTGTCGACAACATAGTCAATGAGGTTACCGCCTCGGTTGGCTGATAAAAAAAAGTAAGAGGGTCATATGCAGGGGCGTGTATTGATAGTTGCCGGGTCGTATTCCGGCGGCGGTGCAGGTATTCAGGCGGATGTTAAGACAGTAACGGCCCTTGGCGGCTACGCCGCGGCGGCGATAAC
>CALEMG010000042.1 GCA_937910835.1 uncultured Alphaproteobacteria bacterium
GATCACATATTCATCATCAAGCAGAACAGATGACTGCCGAGCAAAAGCATCAGAACGCGGCGCCCTTGTCTCTGCCGAACAATTATCTTGCCTGCTGCCTGCAGGAGTGGGGAGTGAAATGCTGGCTCTCGCAAAATCATAATTGCGGTAATAAAGGATAGAAACAACTGCGCGCGCATGGCGCCTTGATTGAGGGTATGCCACGCATCCTCGACAGAATAGAAGGTTAGAAGGATACAAAACAGGCCGAGCGATAGAAATACCCGAACGATCCGACGACCGGAAATCGCAATCAACATACAAAAAACAACCATTCCCGCCAATATGGGGTACTTCAGCCATGCCATGCCAAAGATAGCCTGAAAGCCTGAGGCGATGGAAATGCAGATCAGGAGAACGCCTTGAAACGATAATATCCTACGCGCCCATTTTTCGGGAAAATACCGTATCAAACCCGTATTCAATGCTGGATCGCTGGAACTTTCGGGCGAGGTTGCCATGAACTGGGCTCCCCCGCGCCGCTTACGCTATGGCGCCGGAATTGCGTAGCGCCGCCAGCTTTTCACCGGAAAATCCCCAATCCGCTAACGCGGCATCTGTATCCGCCCCATCAGCGTGAGGCGCACCCTGAATTTCCGAGACTGTCCGACTGAATCTCGGCGCAGGTGCGGGATGAGTGACACCATCAATCTCTGTAATAGCCTGTCGCTCTATATTTTGTGGATGCTGGCTTGCCTCCTTCAAGGTCAGCACTGGTGCATAGCAAGCGTCATAACCCGCCATCGCCGCGTCCCATTCGTCCCGTGTTTTCCTTGCAAAGACATCTGCGAAAATTTTCTTGACCTCAGGCCAGCTCTCGCGATCAAACTGAGCGGGCAATTCGGTATTTTCCAGCCCCATCGCTTTCAGCAGCTCATGATAGAATTTCGCTTCCACTGCGCCGACCGAGATAAACTTTCCGTCACTGGTCTCATAAACATTATACCACGGCGTGCCCCCGTCAATCAGGTTATGCTCCCGCTCCTCATTCCAGAGGCCGCCACTAGTATAGCCGTAGAAAGTTGTCAGCAGAGACGCCACGCCATCAAGAATGGCCGTATCGACCACTTGCCCCTTGCCACTGCTTTTCGCTTCAAACAATGCCGCAACAACACCAAGCGCAAGATACATCCCGCCGCCGCCAAGGTCGGCAACAAGGTTAAGCGGGATCGATGGCGATTGCCCTTGCCGGCCTATCATGCTCAAGGCGCCGCTGATGGCGAGATAATTGATATCGTGACCGACATGATTAGCAAGCGGCCCGTCCTGGCCCCATCCCGTCATCCGGCCATAAACCAATCTCGGGTTATCGGCCAGGCATTCATCAGGGCCAAAGCCAAGACGTTCCATCACACCGGGGCGAAACCCTTCGATCAGACCATCCGCCTGCGCGATCAGACTCCTGATAACCTCTCGACCGCCCTCACTCTTCATATCGACCGCGACGGACCGGCGCCCGCGCCGAGTGGTATCAAAGCGAACTTCTTTTTCAACGCCCAGCCCGCTTGGGGACGTGCGGTCCACGCGAAGAACTTCCGCCCCCATATCCGAGAGCAACATCGCACAAAAGGGACCGGGGCCGACGCCACCGAATTCAACAATCTTCACACCCGCCAACGGTCCCATTTGCTTTCCTTTTTTCTTTTAGTTTGTATACTGAAAACTTGGGCGGCTATAGCTCCATCAGTTTGGCGATAATATTGCGCTGGATTTCGCTGGTGCCCGCACCAATCGGCCCAATACGCGCATCGCGAAGCATCATTTCAATGTCATAGGCCGTTGTATAACCGGCACCACCGAAAATCTGCATACCCATATTCGCTACCTCGAAATTATTCTCGGTCGCAACGACTTTCGCCATTGAGGTTTCCATAACCGCATTCTCGCCATTATCAAGCAAATCTGCGACCCGATAGAGGAACAGACGGTTTGTTTCCGCCTTCATCCGCATATCAGCAAATTTATGTTGAATGACCTGGAATTTCCCGATTGAGCGGCCAAACTGTTCACGCTGTTTCGCATAATCAAGCGTGTAATCGAGGATCTTGAACGTATTCCCGGCACCAACGGCGGCGATACACATCCGCTCTACATTCAAACAGTCCATCAGGTTTTTCCAGCCTTCATTCTCCTCGCCGATCATCCAACTTGCAGGTGTGCGGACGTTATCGAGGAAGACTTCATTGGCATGCGTCGTATGCCGCCCCAGCATGTCGAGCGGACGGATGGTGACACCGGGCTGTTTCGCATCTACGAGGAAAATCGTCATTCCCTTGTGGCCGGAACCCGGACGCGTCTTGGTCACCACGATCAGGTAATCGGCGACATGGGCGCAAGTCGTATAGAGTTTCTGCCCGTTGATGACGAACTCATCCCCGTCGCGAACCGCCTTTGTCTGGATTGAGGCCGCATCAGAGCCTGCGCCGGGCTCTGTCAAGCCAAGGGCGAGTTTCGCCGATCCATCGATAATCTTCGGCAGGAGTTCTTCGCGAACTGCCTTGGAAGCGTGGCGACAGATATGCATGCCCGCATAGACAATTGTTGTATTATAGGCCGTGGCAATGCCGCCATAATGATAGGCCATTGCCTCAATCAGGACGGCAAGGTCCTTGTTGTTGCCGCCTGCACCACCGAATTCCTCTGGATAGGCAAGCCCCATCCAGCCTGCATCAGCAAGCGCCTGATAGGCTTCAAAGGGAAATTCACCAGCCTTGTCCAATTCCTTGATTTTTTCTCGCGGCATAACGCGCTCAAGAAGATCAAGAACGTTTTCCCGGATCATCATTTGCTCTTCGGACAATCCGAAAAAATTTGTCGTTTGCATCATTGTTATTTCCCCGATTGGCTGGCCGCTTTTGCCGCCGCCGTCATGACCATGGTACTGTGGATGCCGCTCTGGACGACCGTACCATCTTGATTGAGTATTTCCATTTTCCGCCGCAGGACACCGCGATCAGGCTTGGATGTGGGCCGCGCTTCAAGTACGGTGCTGCGAAGATAAACGGTATCGCCAAATTTAACGGGCGCGTGAAACCGCCATTCATCAATGCCGAGGGCGGCCAGTGCTGTTCCATCAAGATCGCCAATTCGGGCGCTTAACCCCGTCGCTATCGACAGGACAAGCGCGCCATGGGCAATCCGTTCGCCAAAAGGGCTTTTTGATGAATGAACGGCATCGGTATGGGCGGGGTTTGTATCCCCGGAAAGCCCGGAAAACATGACAACGTCCGTTTCGGTAACCGTGCGACCGGGGCTTAACGCCACATCGCCAACATTAAATTCCTCAATAGCTTTACCCATGCTGCCCTCCTATTTATTTTTATTAACGGCAATTAGTGCGTCAACGCAGACCGCGCGGTCCGACGTCACAATGACGGGGTTAACATCAACTTCAGTGATCTGGTCCGACAAATCCGAGACGAATTCAGAAAAGCGAACAATCAGGTCGGTCAGCGCGTCCAGATTAACGGGATCACTGCCACGGAAACCCGTG
>CALEMG010000043.1 GCA_937910835.1 uncultured Alphaproteobacteria bacterium
CGCAACAGCCAAGGAACATCCCGGCCCTCGACCATGGATTTGTGGGACTGTGTGATGGTATCAATCAGACTCATTTGTCACCTGCCTTTTTATTTTTTTAAATCATAAAAAGGAAACGTGATGAACGCCAGCTTCTCTTACCCGATCGCCGTCTTTTCCGCATTATGAGATGAACTGGGTCGGATGCCACTCCGCTATAAAGAATGGTATCTGATCCGCATGGACGGTGAGCAGGACATTGTCAAACTGCCGCACATGCCCCTCCCTGCATTCGACCAGAACACCGGATCGGTCGGCATGGACCGCAGCAACCGCATGGTCACGGGATTTGGCGGGTATTTAAAACTCTTAATACGAAAACTCCCGGAGAAACACTGGCATTATTTTATAATTCTAAGGTGATATAACTCTTTTCGACAGCTACATTAGCAATCTTTTAATAAATTTGTCCGTATTAATCATGCATCACTTCAAGGAACTGAGAATTTTATATTCAGGAGATTTATGTATGTTGCGAGTTTTATCCCTAGTCGTCGGTATGGGCTTGTTCTTGTTTGCGGGCGTTGCCAGTGCTGATGAAAGAAAAGAAGCCGTTGTTGAGATGATGAACGCTGCTGTTGCTCATTATGAAGAAGTTGGCCAGGAACAGGCGTTTAAAGATTTCTCAGTAAGAGGCAGCGAATTCAATCATGGGGAATACTATATTTTCGCCACCGATCTGACAACGCATGAGAATATCTTTCACGGTGTTAACCCAAAGCTGATTGGCAAAAACCTCGAAAAACTGAAAGATACCGACGGCAAACCTTTCGTTCTTGAAATGCGCGAAGTTGCACAATCTTCTGGTGAAGGTTGGGTCGATTATAAATGGACTCATCCGGAAACCAAGAAAGTTGCTCAGAAACATTCCTACGTCAAAAGAACTGGCAATGTTTATTTCGGCATCGGTTATTTCGACTAATTGAATGCTGCTCTACCACATTCGCTTGAAGCGGCTGTGGTAGAGCTTTTTCGTTCTCCAAAGAGGTAGAGGCTTATGGGCGTTCAGAATCTAAAAATTTCCACTAAATTGTTTATTGCACCATTGATCTTTGTAGCGTCCCTTATTGTTCTGGGTGTTGTGGCCTTTGTTGGGCTTAAAGATACACAGTCAACGATGGTTGAGCTGCATGAACAGGATACGCAGAAGATAGGGGCAGTCCTTCGTTTTCAACGTGATATGCAAGCCTTAAATGGCGGCCTATTCCGTTTGATTTCGCAAACAAATGCAGGCCTCGAAGAACAAAAGTTGATTAAAGCACGAGAAGACAGCCTTGCTGAACTCGGTGAATTCATCAAATCCTTTAATGCGTTTGTTGAAAATGGCCATTTCATGGAAGCCGAAGGCGAAATGTTGACAAAGGCTCAGGCTGAACTGAAAAATTATGGCTTTGCGGCGGCGGATGTCATTGAAATGACGGAGCTCGACACGTCCACTTCCGTTATCATGATGGTTGATACGGATCAGCAGTTTGAGAATTTGTATAAGACACTCGATGAAGTTGAGGTAATGTGGGAAGAGGCGGGCACAAATTCCATCCATGACGCGGTGTCTACCGTTGATGAAACTATCGTCATCTTTGCGGTTATCGCGACGATGGCATTATTGATCTCTGGAGCCATCTCCTATGTGACAATGCGGATGATTACCAAACCTATTGCGGGTATCACCAGTGTAAAGCCCAAAATGGCGGAAGGAGACAGTACGGTTGATATCGGAGCTA
>CALEMG010000044.1 GCA_937910835.1 uncultured Alphaproteobacteria bacterium
GCAAGGATAAAAAAAGCCCTTAGTCTCTATGAAACGGTTGAGCGCCCCTTAGTCCCCGTCATCGCGAATATGGAGCAGGAAGGCGTCAAGGTGGACGCTAAGCTCTTAAGCAACCTATCGGCTGATTTCGGCGCGCGGATGGAAGGGTTGGTGAAAGAAGTTCACGACCTTGCTGGGGAAGAATTCAACGTTGGATCACCAAAGCAACTCGGTGAAATCCTGTTTGATAAAATGGGGCTTCCAGGCGGGAAGAAGGGTAAGACTGGCGCCTATACTACGGATGTCAATGTGTTGGAAGGGCTCGCCGCAGACGGAGTGGAACTCGCGCAGAAGGTTCTCGACTGGCGTCAGCTTTCCAAACTTAAAAGTACCTACACAGATGCACTTCAGGGGCAGATAAACCCCAAGACCGGCCGGATCCATACATCTTTCTCGCTTGCCGCCGCCTCGACCGGTCGCCTTGCCTCCAGTGAGCCCAATGTCCAGAATATTCCCGTTCGCACGGAAGAGGGACGCAAGCTTCGCCAAGCGTTTATTGCGGAAGAAGGGAATAAGCTGATAAGCGCGGATTATTCGCAGATTGAGCTGCGCCTGCTCGCGCATATCGCCGATATCCAATCCCTGAAAGAGGCCTTTGCCGAGGGCCTCGATATTCATGCGAAAACGGCCTCTCAAGTGTTCGGGGTGCCGATTGAAGGTATGGACCCGATGATGCGCCGCTCGGCGAAGGCCATCAATTTCGGCATTATTTATGGAATCAGCGCCTTTGGGCTGGCGCGTCAGCTTGGGGTCTCCAGAACCGAGGCACAAGGCTATATCGATCAGTATTTTGTCCAGTATCCAGGTATCAAGGATTATATGAACGAGACGAAGAGCGCCTGTCACGAAGATGGCTATGTGCAAACGCTCTTTGGCCGCAAGGTTCATCTTCCGGGGATCAACGACAAGAATGGTGCCAGGCGGAGCTTTTCCGAACGGGCGGCGATCAACGCCCCCATTCAAGGGTCTGCCGCGGATATTATAAAAAGAGCAATGGTTCGTCTGCCGGATGCCTTAACTTCAAAAAAGCTCTCCGCCCGCATGCTCCTTCAGGTGCATGACGAACTTATATTCGAAGTGCCGGAGGACGAAGTGGAGAAGACAACAGGGATCGTTAAATCGGTGATGGAGGGCGCAGCTCACCCGGCAGTTGAGCTTTCCGTTCCGTTGACCGTCGATGCTGGGATCGGGAATAATTGGGGCGAAGCCCATTAAGCTGTCGCACGCATCTCTTGCGACATCTATTGGTGCAAGTTAGGGTAATGTCTACCCCAACTTGAGGGCGAGGAATTCAATGCTGGAAACCGCGCTTGTCGCCTTTACAACTTTTTTCGCGACTATCGGGCCTCTGGATGTGGCGGCCTTGTTTGCGGCGCTTACGGTAAATGCGACCCCGCGTGAACGACGGCAGATGGCGATGAAGGGTGCGCTGATCGGCGGCGGCATCCTTCTGTTCTTTGCGCTTTTTGGAAAAGCGGTTCTCACTAGCTTTGGTATTACTTTGCCAGCGCTACAGGCGTCCGGCGGTATTTTGTTATTGCTGATTGCGATTGACATGGTGTTTGCGCGCGACTCCGGTAGTACCACCGCCACGGATGAAGAAAAGGTCGAGGCGCAAGGTAAGAAAGATGTTTCGGTCTTTCCCTTGGCGACGCCCCTAATTGCTGGGCCTGGCGCCATTGGCGCAGCGGTTTTGCTTGTCGCCGACACGAAAGGGGATGCAGTCGAGACGGCACTAGTGATTGCAGTACTCACGGGCATGATACTGCTGACTTTCTTGCTCATGTTGTTGGCGACACAGGTACAGAAACTTCTCGGTGTGACCGGGCTTCATGTGATTTCACGTGTCGTCGGTGTTCTTCTGGCAGCCCTCGCGGTGCAGTTTATTTTTGATGGTATTCGCGACAGCGGGCTTTTGGGATAATCTATATCCGAATGGTCTAAGGTGGCTTGGGTCGAATCGCCTAAATATTAACCATGAGTATAAAAAAATTAACTATATCAATGGTATAGTCAGTCACACTTTGCTTTCGGATGTGCCTATTTTTTCGCAGGATTATAAGGCTTTACATAAAGTTTTACGTAAATACTAGGCAAATTGTGTTGACAATAAGGCAGGGACTTGTCACTTATACTTCATTAAATTAGCGATTTTTGCTTTGCGACGAGCGTATGCGTACGGAAATTGTCTTCGTTAAGGAATATTTTTTTAAAGTAAGACATAATATTTAAAGGTTTTCGTAAGTAACGTGATTTAAGAGAACAGTAGGAGTATCAAACTATGGTTAAATTTTTTAAAACATTTATGGCTGTGGCCGGCCTTTCTTTCATCTTTGCTTTGCCAGCGCAATCAGCAGTCATTTCTTGGACAACAGATCTACCTGCAGCAGATACCGGAGTTCCTTCTCCGACAACGGCTGTTGGTACGGTTTATGAGAACCTGACCACATCAGTGCCGAATGAGTATCGTTCTCCTTGGCAGGGCACCGCTCTTGATGGGATCGGCACCTACACCTCGGTACAGAAAGATTCATACGCTTCTTATGTGTTTGACATGGGATATTATGCTATCGATTTTATGTGGGGTTCCGTCGACGGCTACAATGGCCTGGAATTCTATTACCAGGGCAATTGGGTGGATGCTCTTCACGGAGATGATGCGCAGCTTAGCGGCGTCAATAATGGTCTCGGCTTTATCGTCGCGTCAATCATGGCGACAGGCGTTTTCGATGAAGTTCGTTTTACGTCCGATAGTAACGCATTTGAATATGCAAATCTGACAGTATCTGCCGTACCGCTTCCGGCTGCGCTTCCGCTCTATGGCGCTGGGCTTGCCGCTCTTGGGTTCATTGGCTGGCGCAAGCGCCGTAAATCCGCGGCATTGGCAGCTTAAACCATATCTAAACAAGATACTCCTATTTGAAGCGGCGGCCTTTTGGCCGCCGTTTTCGTTTTCCCTATTTATAGATACGGCCTGCGCGCTGTTTATAGCGGGGAAGCGACCAGCCAAACCGAATAGCGCCTGCGCGCACTGCAAAGCCCGTTACAATAGCGCCGCAGGCGGCGATAAGAGGCGCTAATTCAGTACTGTCGACAGCAATGACATAGACTGTTGCACTGATCAGGGCTGCTGTTGCATAGACCTCCTGTTTTAGTAGCAAAGGTGTTTCGCCTGCTACAAGATCCCGCGCAAGTCCGCCGAAGGTTGCCGTTATTATACCAAGCACGATGGCTATTAGGGGGCCAACATCGCTTTCCCTGGCAATCTCAGCTCCAAGAACGGCGAATGCCGCCAATCCGATGGCATCGCTCCAGAGCAGGACGATGTAGCGCCTCTGCACATGGGAAGCGAAGAAATAAAGCAAGATGGCGATGCCTAAGCAAACCAGTAGATATCGGTGATCCTCGATCCAGAACACGGGCCGGTCGAGAATGACATCCCGCACGGTACCGCCGCCAATGCCAGTAAAAGTGGCCATCATGCCGAAGCCGATCAGGTCCATTTCCTTGCGGCTGGCGACAAGGCCTCCTGTCGCGGCGAAGACAGCAACGCCGACTAGATCAAGAATGGTAACGAAATCCGTAAACATGACGCCCTCTCTGTGAAAGGCGAATGATCCGCCAGAACGATGGAAAGCGCAAGAACTCCGCTGTTACAGCATCGCCTGCAAAACCCGGTCGGGCGGCGTGTGCCCATCGATAAAGGTCTTGATATTGATCAGGACCTTCTCGCCCATATCAATGCGTCCCTCGATCGTCGCAGAGCCCATATGCGGCAGCAGAATAACATTATCAAGCTCCATTAAGCGCGGGTTGACGGCCGGCTCATGCTCGAACACATCGAGGCCAGCACCAGCGATCTTGCCGTTACGGAGCAGGCGGGTGAGAGCGTTCTCGTCGACAACTTCACCGCGAGACGTGTTGACCACATAGCAACTCGGCTGCAAAAGCGCCAAACGACGCGCATTTAGAAGATGGAATGTTGCCGGCGTATGCGGGCAATTGACGGACACAATATCCATCCGCGCGAGCATCTGATCAAGGCTCTCCCAATAGGTCGCCTCCAGCTCGTTTTCGACATATTCCGGCAGACGATTGCGGTTATGATAATGAATAGAAAGGCCGAAGGCGCGCGCGCGTCGGGCAACGGCCTGCCCAATCCGCCCCATCCCGATAATACCGAGCCGCTTGCCCCAGATCCGGTGGCCGAGCATGCTAGTCGGTGACCAGCCTGTCCAGTTGCCGGACCGCATCATGCGTTCCCCTTCCGTCAGGCGGCGTGGAACCGCCATGATCAGCGCCATGGTCATATCGGCGGTATCCTCAGTCAGGACACCGGGTGTGTTTGTCACTGTAATGCTGCGCTGACGGGCAGTGGCCAGATCAATATGGTCGACACCCGTGCCAAAGCTTGCTATCAGTTTGAGGTTGGGATTCGTTTGGCTAAGCACTCCGAGATCGATTTTGTCCGTCACTGTTGGCACCAGAACATCCGCCGTCTTCACCGCTTCTATCAACTGGCTTTGGGTCATCGGTGTGTCGTCATGGTTCTATCGAGTATCGAACAGCTCCATCATGCGGGTTTCAATAACATCCGGAAGCCTTCTTGTAACAACAACGACGGGTTTCTTCTGCGGCATTTGATGACTCTCTTGTTCCTGGGTTTTTGGCAAAACCAATAGACTTTATCTAGCAGATCACGTTGGCGGATACAATTGCGACCTTGGGTTAAGGGGCTGAGTTTTTTTGCACTCTTGACCGGAAGCCCTGTCGCACGGCATAAGATGACGTCCGCCTGTAATATATAAAGGTTTTGGCATATTGAAACGCAGCCTCGTACTTCTTAGTTTTTTATCTTTGTTCCTGATCTCTCCCGTTTCCTATGCGGGTCCTACCGGATCGGAGACCGGCTTGCCGTTGCCGCGCTTTGTCTCCCTGTCGTCTGATAAGGTCAATGTCCGCGCCGGGCCGGGAACACGCTATCCCATCAAATGGGTTTTTGTCCGCCAAGGATGGCCAGTTGAGGTGGTTGAGGAGTATGAGCTTTGGCGGC
>CALEMG010000045.1 GCA_937910835.1 uncultured Alphaproteobacteria bacterium
ATCCTTGATCACCCACTTATCGTCCATAAACTCAGCCATATGCGGAACAAGAACACATCAACGAAACCCTTCCGCCAGATGCTCAAGGAAATTGCGCTGCTGATGGGATATGAAGTCACGCGCCATCTGCCGACAACGCAAGAGAAAATTGAAACACCGATCTGCCCGATGGAGACATCAGTCCTCGCCGGAAAGAAATCCGCCATCGTACCGATTTTGCGGGCCGGGCTTGGCATGGCCGATGGATTGCTTGAATTGATGCCGTCTGCGCGGGTCGGGCATATCGGCATGTACCGCGATCCGAAGACGAAACGCCCCGTCGAATATCTCCGGAAATTGCCAACTGCGGAAGACCGGTTGTTTATTCTGGTGGATCCGATGCTGGCGACAGGTTATTCCGCTGCGGCGGGCGTCGATGTGTTGCTGGATCATAAGGTCGATCCAAAGAATATCCTTTTCATGGCGCTGGTTGCCGCTCCGGAGGGGGTGCAGGTCATGCTCGAAAATCACCCTGATGTGATGGTCTATGTCGCGGCGTTGGATGAGAAGCTGAACGAGAAGGCTTACATCGTGCCCGGCCTTGGCGATGCCGGAGACCGGCTCTACGGGACCTTGTAGACAGGCTTGTGATCAAGGAAAGTTTTGTTTGCCGACAAAAGTCTGGCAGCTAAGAAGCTGCCAGTTAGAAGTGAGGTGTAGAATTAGTCGACTTATTGAAAGCGTGACCAAATCTTTTTGGTGAATCAGCTGTTCCTTTTCTCAACCCAGCCAGTTGCTTCAATTGAACTAATTAGATTGTCCACCATTACTGACGCGTCGGATTTGCGCGTGCTGCCTACTCCTAAATTGTTTGCAATAAAGTAGGCTATTGAATCAAAATCTCCCGCATAGTCATCAACGTTATCTGGAATTTTCCTATTTGCTTTAAAAAGACTCGATATTTTTTTTGTTTGTTTTTGGGGGAGGGTATGGGGTAGATAATTATTTGCTTTTTCAGCTGCCAAAAAGCCCATTGGGCTATAGGAACTAACGCCGCCGACGATTATGAATCCCATATCTGTTAGTCTGGGGACATACTCCATTGGCAGGCTCTCTGGTTTCGGCGTAAACATTTTGACGTTTTCTTTCATTGGGTTACTGGCGTATTTATGGTACTGATTGGCAGTATTACCGAGTTTTGCCCAGAATCTCAGTGATTCAAAAATGGCCGATAGAATTTTTTCATTTCCCCGTAATTTTAGGGGTGTAGCCTCATTATCTAAACTTTGCCATTTACACCCGAAGTTAAGCGGAAATTTATCGGATATTCTCATATCTTTTTGAAGTACGGCGTCAATTCTAACTGTTCCCAGCAATTCTATTTTGAGGCTTCTTTGCTTTTGCAACCATTCAATTATTTCTTTGGGATCTAAGTTGTTGCTTTCGCACACAGTGTTAAAATCATGTGTCTTTTGTAAATGCGAAATAGTTTTTCTCGCCTCTTCGCTGGGGAGATATAGGCTTTTGATACTAAAATTCGTTTCGAGCTTTCCATTCTGAAATTTGCCTATATTTTTATTGCAATAACGCCCTACCAGTTCGGAATATTTGCCGAAGATCCCTATATAGAAACGATCTACCGGTTCAGGCACCTCCTCTCCCGCATCCATCAGGGGAACAGTTGATTGGTCTACACGAATGACGCCTGGGGATAGACTCGCCGGAAACGGATAAGTGAACGACTCTTATCCCTGCCCTCTGTTAATGCTATTGAATAT
>CALEMG010000046.1 GCA_937910835.1 uncultured Alphaproteobacteria bacterium
CATCCAATATTCCGGCGACCCCTTACCCTTACCCATCCGAACTTCGGTAGGTTTTTTGGATACAGGGACATCCGGGAATATACGGATCCAGACACGTCCAGCACGTTTGATATGGCGTGTTACCGCACGTCGAGTCGCCTCGATCTGCCGCGCTGTAATACGTCCGGGCTCAACAGCTTTCAGGCCATATGCGCCGAAGTTCAGCGTTGTACCTGAAGTTGCTACTCCCTTCAAGCGCCCTTTATGCGCTTTACGAAATTTTGTGCGCTTCGGTTGAAGCATGACATCACCCCTTTACTTAATTCCGACGGGAGCCGGGACGACCCGCAGGACGGCCACCAGCCTGTTGTTTTTCTGCAAGTTTGTCCTGGGCCATTGGATCATGCTCCAGAATCTCGCCTTTATAGATCCAGACCTTGATCCCGATGATCCCGTAGGTGGTCAAAGACGATGCGGTTCCATAGTCGATGTTCGCGCGCAGCGTATGCAGCGGTACACGGCCTTCGCGATACCACTCCGTCCGCGCGATTTCCGCGCCGCCCAACCGACCGGCACAGTTGATCCGGATACCTTCCGCACCAAGACGCAGTGCCGACTGAACTGCCCGCTTCATCGCCCGGCGATAAGAAACACGCCGCGCCAGCTGCTGACCGATATTCTCGGCGACCAGCTTCGCATCAATTTCCGGCTTGCGGACTTCAACGATATTCAGATGAACTTCAGAGTTCGTCATCTTGGCAATTGCGGAGCGGAGCTTTTCGATATCCGCGCCCTTCTTCCCGATGATGACACCCGGACGCGCCGAATGGATGGTGATCCGGGCCTTCTTGGCCGGACGCTCAATCACGATCTTGCTGATGCCCGCCTGCTCCAGCTGCTTTTCCAGATATTCGCGAATGCGTACATCTTCGTGCAACAGTTTGGCGTAATCATCTTTGGCGTACCAGCGCGAATCCCAAGTCCGGTTGATACCGACCCGAAGGCCAATTGGATTTACTTTTTGACCCATTACTCTTGCTCCTCGCGCTCACGAACAATAATCGTGATATTGCTGAAAGGTTTCAGGATCGGGCTTGAACGCCCCCGTCCCCGTGGCCGCATGCGCTTCATCACAAGGGACTTGCTTACATAGGCTTCGGAGACATAGAGCTGATCTACGTCCAGCTGATGGTTGTTTTCGGCGTTTGCAATTGCGGACTGCAACACTTTTCGTACCTCTGGCGCGATTCCCCGATTGGAGAAGCTGAGCTCGGTCAGCGCCGCTTCCGCGGATTTACCGCGAATGAGGCCGGCCACCAGGTTCATTTTCTGCGGGCTTACGCGGATGCGGTTGCCGACGGCGCGCGCTTCCGTGTCTTTAAGTTGCCGCGTGAGTGACGCTTTACCCATGATTAGTTTCTCCGAGCCTTTTTATCAGCCGCATGGCCGTAATATGTCCGTGAGGGAGAAAATTCCCCAAACTTGTGCCCCACCATATCCTCGTCCACCAGGACCGGAACAAACTTCTGGCCATTATAAACGCCAAAGGTAAGTCCCACGAACTGCGGGAGAATTGTCGACCGGCGAGACCAGATCTTGATTACTTGTTTTCTGCCGCCCTCGCGCGCAGCTTCCGCTTTTTTCAGCAGATAGCCGTCGACAAAAGGACCTTTCCATACAGAACGTGCCATGATTGCGCTCCTACTTCTTCCGCTTCAGCGGACGGCGCCGCATAATCATTTTATCCGTGGACTTGTTTGAACGAGTCCGTTTACCCTTCGTCGGCACACCCCATGGGGATACCGGATGACGACCACCGGATGTCCGGCCTTCACCACCACCATGTGGATGGTCCACTGGATTCATCGCGACGCCGCGAACCGACGGGCGCTTGCCGAGCCAGCGGGACCGTCCCGCCTTCGCAAGCTTGATGTTTTTCTGGTCCGGGTTGGAAACCGCTCCAACCGTCGCCATGCATTCGCCGAGAACGATGCGCTGCTCACCGGATGCCAGGCGAAGCTGCGCGTAACCTGCATCCTTACCGATAAGCTGAACATATGTGCCAGCAGCACGTGCCATCTGACCACCCTTGCCCGGCTGCATCTCAATATTATGGATGATGGTGCCAACCGGCATGTTCTTCATAGGCATCGCGTTGCCCGGCTTGATATCAACATTCGTGCCGGAGATCACCTTATCGCCCGCAGAAATCCGCTGCGGCGCCAGGATATAGGCCTGTTCACCATCTTCGTAGCGGATCAGCGCAATAAAGGCCGACCGGTTCGGGTCATACTCAAGCCGTTCCACCGTTGCCGGGACGTCAAACTTGTTCCGTTTGAAGTCCACAATACGATAGGTCCGCTTGTGCCCGCCGCCACGACGGCGCGCAGTGATCCGGCCATGGTTATTACGACCACCATTTCCGGACAACCCTTCAGTCAGAGCTTTGACCGGCTTTCCCTTATGCAGGTCAGACCGATCAACAAGGATCAATCCCCTTTGAGAAGGTGTTGTCGGTTTATAATTCTTCAACGCCATAGTTTAAATCCCCGCCGTCACATCGATGGCCTGACCCTCAGCGAGAGTCACAATTGCCTTCTTGTAATCAGACCGTTTGCCAACATGGCCCCGGAAACGCTTAACCTTACCTTTGTTACGGTTGGTGTTTACGTTCGTGACCTTGACATCGAAGAGCTTTTCAACTGCTTCTTTGATCTGAGGTTTCGTCGCATCCAGTGCGACACGGAATGTCACCTGATTAAACTCTGATCCCATCGTCGACTTTTCAGTCACAACCGGGCCCAGCAGGATGTCATATAGATTTTCCTGGTTCATTTCAGTCGAGCCTCCAGGCTTTCTACTGCGCTTTTCGTCAACACAAGAGTGTCACGGCGAAGAATGTCATACACATTGGCACCGTTTGACGTAAGCAAGTCCACTTTCGGCAGGTTACGGGTGGAAAGGGCAAAGTTCTTTTCCATTTCCGCACCATCCACGATCAACGTCGAATCCCAACCGAGCGCCTTGAACTTACCGGCCATATCCTTGGTCTTTACGTCCTTGGCTTTCAGTTCATCCACAACGATCAACTTTCCTTCAGCCTGCTTCGCAGAAAGCGCCGTCTTCAAGGCCAGTTTCCGAACCTTTTTCGGCAGGTCATGAGCGTGGCTGCGAACAACCGGCCCGTGAGCCACGCCACCGCCGCGCTGAATCGGGTTACGCTTCTGACCCTGACGGGCGCGACCAGTGCCTTTCTGGTTGAACGGCTTCTGGCCGGTGCCGGAAACTTCAGCAACGCCTTTTGTCTTATGGGTACCTGCCCGACGGGCTGCCAGCTGATAGCGAACCATGCGCTGCAGCAGATCGGCGCGCGGCGCCAAGCCAAAGACCTCATCCGCCAGTTCAATGTCACCGGCTTTTTTATTGTCGAGGTTAATTACATTTACCTTCATCTTAGCCGTCCTTTATTCTTCCGTCGCCGTATCGGCGGCGGCAGTCTCTTCGGCAGGCGTATCGGCCTGAGCTGTTTCTTCAACTGGCTCCGGAGCCCCGCCCTTTGCAACAAATGCGGCCGGATAAGGGGCATCGCTATGACGCGCCTTTTTCACGGCATCCGCGACAAAGACCCAGGATCCCTTAGAACCCGGAACAGCACCTCTGATGAGAACCAATCCGCGATCCTTATCCGTTGAGACCACTTTCAAATTCTGCGTCGTAACCCGCGCTGCGCCCATGTGGCCAGCCATCTTCTTACCCTTGAAGACCTTGCCCGGATCCTGACACTGACCGGTAGAACCATGCGCACGATGGGATACGGAAACACCATGAGTGGCCCGCATGCCGCCGAAGTTATGGCGCTTCATGGCACCGGCAAATCCTTTACCGATACTCGTGCCGACAACATCGACAAACTGATCGGACACGAAGTGATCCGCCGTGATTTCCGCGCCGACATCGACGAAACCATCATCCTCAATGCGGAATTCCGCCAGTTTCATTTTCGGCTCAACTTCGGCTTTGGCAAAATGGCCGCGCAACGCCTTGTTGACGTTCTTGACCTTTGCCTTGCCAACCCCGAGCTGCATGGCGTTATAGCCATGGGTTTCGGTAGTCCGGTGAGCGACTACCTGACAGTTATCAACGGCAAGAACGGTTACCGGAATATGGGTACCGTCTTCCGCGAAAACCCGGGTCATCCCCAGTTTCTTTGCGATCAATCCACTACGCATTTCGATCACCCCAACAATTTGATGGACACGTCGACGCCTGCGGCGAGGTCCAGTTTCATCAGTGCGTCCACCGTCTGCGGCGTCGGCTCAACGATATCCAAAAGCCGCTTATGGGTCCGAATTTCGAACTGCTCCCGCGACTTCTTGTCAATATGCGGACCGCGCAGGACCGTATATTTATCGATATGCGTCGGCAGCGGAATAGGTCCGCGAACCTGCGCACCCGTGCGCTTCGCCGTATTTACAATTTCACCTGTCGAAGCATCGAGAACACGATGATCATACGCTTTCAGGCGGATGCGGATATTTTGGTTTTCCATTACTCTGGTCACTCCAGAAGAGAAACACGACAGCCCCACAAGGGGCTGCCAGAATTAACTTATTCGGTTACGGATGCGACGACGCCGGCGC
>CALEMG010000047.1 GCA_937910835.1 uncultured Alphaproteobacteria bacterium
CGCTTGCATGGATTTAATGGTGTCTAGATAGGTTTCGACACGTGCGATTTGCGCCTGATCCTCTGCATCCTGTGTCGCCAAGGCAGGGGACGAAACTGTCGTTGCGATAAATATCGCAAAAAGGATTTGGGCCGTATTTCGGATAAAACGCATGACGTCTCACTTCAGATTTAATCTTGTTAGCCAGAATTACTTTCCCTGATATGGGAAAGGTGCAGAAAAATGCCAGCAAATTGACGTCGACTTAACGTTCCCGATCATCGATGTCGCGGGCCAGCACTTCCCGTTTCCCGACATGATTGGCTGACCCGATCACGCCCTCTTTCTCCATCTGATCAATGATGCGTGCGGCCCGGTTATAGCCAATCTGTAAATGCCGTTGAACGAAACTGGTGGACGCCTTGCGTTCTCGGCAGACCAGTTCGACGGCACGATCATAGAGTTCATCGCCTGAGCTGCCGCCAGCCCCACCACCGGACATCCCGTCAAACTCACCCTGGTCCTCTTCGGTGACTTCCTGTTTATAGTCAGGCTCACCTTGTGCTTTCAGGAAATTGACGACCTGCTCGACCTCTTCGTCGGAAACGAACGGTCCATGGACGCGCTGTACGCGACCGGCCCCCGGCATATAGAGCATGTCACCCTGCCCGAGAAGCTGCTCCGCTCCCTGTTCGCCAAGCACGGTCCGGCTGTCAATTTTGGACGTCACCTGAAAGCTTATCCGGGTTGGGAAGTTGGCCTTGATCGTACCAGTAATGACATCGACGGATGGCCGTTGGGTCGCCATAATCACATGTAACCCGGCGGCACGGGCCATTTGGGCGAGCCGCTGTACCGCTACCTCGATATCCTTGCCCGCAACCATCATCAGGTCTGCCATCTCATCGACAATGATCACGATCATCGGCAACGGTTCTGTATCGAGGGCGCGCTCCTCAAATACAGGTTCGCCACTGGCCGCATCAAAGCCCGTCTGTACTGTGCGCTTCAGTACTTCACCCTTTTTCTGGGCTTCCCGGATGCGCTGGTTATAGCCATCGACGTTACGCACTCCCAGTTCCGCCATCTTGCGATAGCGGTCTTCCATCTCCTTGACCGCCCATTTAAGTGCGACAACGGCTTTGCCGGGCTCTGTCACTACCGGAGCCAACAAATGTGGAATGCCATCATATACGGAAAGTTCCAGCATTTTCGGATCGATCATGATAAAGCGGCATTCATCCGGCGACAGCCGATAAAGCAGTGACAGGATCATGGTATTAACGGCGACGGACTTACCAGAACCGGTCGTACCGGCGATCAACAAATGCGGCATTCGGGCTAGGTCAGCAACAACCAAGTCACCTCCAATGTCCTTGCCGAGCGCCAGGGTAAGTTTTGAATTCGTGCTCTCATAGGCGGCAGCGGAAAGCAGTTCACGTAGGAATACGGTTTCCCGTCGCTGATTGGGAAGCTCAATTCCGATTGCGTTGCGGCCGGGAATAACGGCAATACGGGTTGATATTGCGCTCATGGAGCGGGCGATATCATCTGCGAGGCCAATCACACGGGAACTTTTAAGGCCCGGCGCCGGTTCTAATTCATAAAGCGTGACAACCGGCCCCGGACGGACCCGGCTGATATCCCCTTTGATTCCATAATCATCCAGCACGGATTCAAGCAGGCGTGCGTTCTTGGAGAGAGCTTCCTCGCTCACTGGTTTAGAGACAAGCTTGGCATCAGGGAGTGCAAGCAGGTCAAGCGGCGGAAGTTGATACTCTCCGGCCGGACCCAAGTCGAGCGCGGGCTGCTTTTCCGCCGCAACGCGCTTGCCAACGGTGGCCCCGGATTTGCGTTGCTCGATTTGCGGTTCCACTGCCTTGCGGACGGCGGGGGACTTTTCTTTCTTAACCCGGGCTTTTTTCTTCTTCTTGGCAGGTGCGTCTGTATCCAGGGGTTCGTTGTCTTCTTCCTCTTCCATGTCACGTCGGAAGCGGAAGTCGCGCAAATATCCCGGCGCAAGCAGAAGTGTTTGTACGACGGCTCTGAGCGACAGGCCGATAACCCGCCATTCCTGCTTTGAGACGCCAAAGGATACAAAAAGGAGGGAAATTGCGATGATCGCCAGAACAGTCCCGAGGATTGCCGCATGAATATCGAGGCCGATCTGCTGACCGCCTACGGTGATCGAATTGAAAATAACTTCACCAACGATGCCGCCATAACCGGAGTTCAGCGGCCAATTTTCTGCCACGGG
>CALEMG010000048.1 GCA_937910835.1 uncultured Alphaproteobacteria bacterium
GGTTAACGCGTCACTGTACCGTTCATCGAAAATCCTTGGCTTCGCTATTGGCGGGGCTGAATAAGGTCTGCGCCTGCTGCCCAAAGGCACGCATAACTGGAAGAAGTTTTTAAAACCTTCCGAAATCGCCCGTCTCGTTCGCGGTAATGATCTTTCCATTCGCAATATTTCTGGCGCGACCTACAATCCTTTTGAAGATCGCTGGCATTTAAGCATGGACCTCAGCGTCAATTATATGATTGCCGCAGTGAAGCCAAAATAATATCCCTTAAATCCGAATTGACCCGCCCTACGTCTTTGCCTTAATTGGGTGTGTTTTTTATTTGTGAGATCTGTAATGGCATTAAAAAAATCTCCCCTCGCGCCCGAGGCTTTTCCCGTTTTTCCGGAAATTCCCGGCGTCAGATTTGCGAGCGGTAATTCCGGAATGCGTTACAACGGACGCGATGACGTGATGCTCACAGAGTTTGAGCCCGGCACGACAGTCGCCGGCGTCTTTACAAAAAATGCCATGCCGGGCGCGCCCGTCGATTGGGGGAGGAAGATTCTTCCCGCGGGCCAGGCGCGCGGGCTTGTCGTTAACGCCGGAATCGCAAATGTCTTTACCGGCGCTGCGGGCCGTAGATCCGTGGAAGATACAGCGGAGATGACGGCGCAACTATTGAATGCTTCACCAGAGCATATCTACGTTGCCTCGACAGGTGTGATTGGCGAGCTGGTCCCGACTGAGAATATTACGAACATCCTGCCGCGCCTCGCAGAAGATCTCTCTGCGGATGCTGGTGAAACGGCAGCAAACTGTATTTTGACAACGGATACATTTGCCAAGGGTGCAGTCTCTACCGCGAAAATCGGCGATAAAATGGTGACGATAGCCGGATTTGCAAAGGGATCGGGCATGATCGCACCCGACATGGCAACGATGCTTGCCTTCCTGTTTACTGATGCGGCGATCCCGGCGCCGATCCTTCAGCAGCTATTGAGCGAAGCGAATGAGAAAAGCTTTAACTGTGTAACGGTCGATTCTGATACATCGACCAGCGATACCGTCCTGCTTTTTGCCACCGGGCGTGTGCAGAATGACGTGCCCGTGACAATGTCAGATGACAACCTTGACGACTTTAAACGCGCCTTGCTTGATGTGATGACAGACC
The DNA here is from genome assembly GCA_937910835.1 of uncultured Alphaproteobacteria bacterium. Lineage (GTDB taxonomy): Bacteria > Pseudomonadota > Alphaproteobacteria > Sneathiellales > Sneathiellaceae > Sneathiella. The sequence continues at coordinate 1,155 of CALEMG010000048.1, forward strand.
TCGCCCAACAGGTTGCGAAGGACGGCGAAGGAGCAAGCAAGTTTATTACGGTCAAGGTCACTGGCGCTGAAAGCGATACATCAGCTAAAATAATCGCACTCGCCATTGCCAACTCGCCGCTTGTGAAGACGGCTATCGCGGGTGAAGACGCGAACTGGGGCCGGATTATCATGGCGGTCGGGAAATCGGGTGAAAAAGCGGATCGTGATAAAATGAACCTTAAAATCGGGGGCATTCTTATTGCCGAGAATGGCGCTCGCGCCGCGTCATATAGGGAAGAAGATGTTATGCCGCACATGAAGGGCAAGGAAATCGACATAGAAGTTGATGTAGCGATCGGCGATGGAAAGGCTTTTGCCTGGACCTGTGATCTCACCCATGGATATATCGAAATCAATGCCGATTACCGAAGCTAATCGAATGACGGCCTCCCAACCAACAATCCTCGTGGCGGCCGTCGCCCTTGTGGATGATGAGAATCGTGTCCTCATCGCCCAGCGCCCGCAAGGAAAGAGCATGGCCGGCCTTTGGGAATTTCCGGGCGGCAAAGTCGAACCTGGAGAAACACCGGAGGTCGCGCTGATCCGAGAATTAAAGGAAGAACTCGCCATTGACGTAACGGAAGCCTGTCTCGCGCCCTTCACCTTCGCAAGCCATCTTTATGAGAAATTCCATCTCCTGATGCCGCTTTATGTCTGCCGCCGCTGGCAAGGCATACCACATCCGGCAGAAGGTCAAACCCTCAAATGGGTTCGCGCCAATCGGCTTACGGAGTATGAGATGCCGCCGGCGGACGTGCCTTTGATCGCAATGCTGCGTGATTTGCTATAAGAAAGCCGGTCATTTTTAAGGCAGAACCAAAAAGGTCGGCATTTGGATTTTCTCCTCATCCAAAAGCCGACCCAGGCAACCTAACTCTGATCAAAAAGAGACAGAAATCAAGGCAGGCACCAAATCGCCCATCATCCTTTCTAGGTGTACATTAGAAATTACAAACAAAAATACTTGCTATGGCAACTGTTTTTATTGCCACTAGTGGTCAGATTAATCCTGAACCGCCTTAAGCTGAAGCTCCGTTTGCTGAATGAGATCGCGAATTTCTTCATACATATCAATAGATAGGTCAATATAATTCTGGGTCGGTTTCACCAAGGTGCGACGCAGATCCCCAGTGTCTCTTTCAAGCTGGACCAGTTCATCCGTCACCATGGATTTAAGAGTCTTTTGCAGCCAGGAACGGCCAAGCCCCGAAATAGATGCCAATGCTTCAAGATCAATCTCTCGCTGATTCATACGACGATAACTAAGCGCCAGCCCCACAAGATAGCGATTTTTAGTCTGACCGGGGTCCCTTCGCCCTCGAATGGTCTGAATTTCGGTCCAGAAGTTATTGATGATGCGGTACTCTTCAGCGTCTAAATTCCGCCCTTCCAGTATTTCCTCAATTGTACGCATATAAATACTACTCGCGATCAAACATTGAATTATTCATGTCCAATACTATCGACTAAAACAAAGGTGGACCGCAACCTTTAACAGAGAAATTTTTGCTTTTGTAGTTACTTAGGAAGTTGCTATTTTCCGAGATAGTCTCCGAGGCTAACCTTGCCGCTGCCACGTGCAATCGGCTTTTGTTGGCTTTCATGAGGCGACCAGCCTGACATATAGATGATTTGAAATGTGGCAGGGATACGCCCATCCGCATCGGCAAAATTCTCAACATATAATTCTGCGGCGCGGAACAGTATCTGGCGCGGCGTAAAATGTTTCTGCCGTGAGAGAAGAGCATTGGTCTCCCCCATGCCGCGCAGTTCATGCATCAATGCGAAGGGATGTTCATACTTCAATGTTATCAATTCAGTATCCGTAACCGGAAGGGCCAGCCCGGCGCGTTGGAGCAAGGAACCGGCATCCCTAATTTCGGTAAAAGGGGAAATGCGCGGGCATACTCCGCCCTTAATTTCAGATTCCGCATCGATTAAACATGCCTTCAACTCCTGCAAACTTTCTATGCCAAATAGCGCTCCCAGAAAAAGCCCGTTTGGTTTTAGCGATCTTGCAATCTGAGAAAGTACTCCGGGTAGGTCATTCGCCCAATGAAGACCAAGAACACTGCCGATAAGATCAAATGAATTGTCTTTAAACGGCAGAAATTCCTCATCCGCCACAACTGTGGCATCTGTCGCATTATCCAGCGTTGCCTTAGTGAGATCAGTGCGAATAACTCGATCGACTTTCTTCATCGTAATCAGCTTTTCACCGAACGCGCCATCCCGCCCCCCAAGATCCAGCGCAAGACTGAAGGAATGATTGATATCAAGTAAGCGTTCTGCCACCCGCTCAGCCACTTCATTGAATAAAAACCGATGACGCGGCCAGTCAAGGCCCGCGGCACGCCGGCGATGCTCAGCGACCAACGCACGGTCAAAAAGTATCTGTTCAGGTGGAAGAAGCGGTATCGTTCTTTTCATTTCGCGTTTATGGCACCTTCGCCCAGCGGAAACAATCACGGACATAAGTTTGCGCGATATATAGGCCAACTAATCGTGTAGATTTGGTCTTCTTTGCCTTATACTCATGCTCATGAGCCTCTCCGCTACCACTCGTCTACTGACGCAACTAAAGAAAACGACCCTGGATGTAATTTTCCCACCGGGTTGTGTTAGATGCGCGGAGCCAATTGATACGCCGGACAATCTTTGTGCCCGATGCTGGCCGGAGATGACATATATTTCAGCGCCATTTTGTGATATATGCGGCTTTCCGTTTGAGTATGATGCAGGTGATGGCTTCGTTTGCGCGACTTGTCTGAGACAACTACCCGTTTTTGCAAGGGCTCGCGCCGTCCTTAAGTATGATGACGCAAGCCGCGACATGATCCTCGGTTATAAGCATTCAGATCAGACAAACCGCGCACCGACTTTCGCGAGCTGGATGTCGCGCGCAGGCGCTGATCTGATCAATGACTGCGATGTTATATGCCCTGTTCCGCTGCATCACAAAAGGCTGATCAAGCGTCGCTTTAACCAGTCAGCCTTGCTGGCGGGGGAAATCGCAAAGCTCACCGATAAACCGGTCATTCATGATCTCATTACAAGGAAGCGCCCGACGATATCCCAGGGTGGCTTAAGCGCAAAAGCGCGCCTGCGGAATGTTCGGGGTGTATTTGAGGTTACCCAGACGCGAGAGGACCCCTTGAACGGCGCGAAAGTGCTGCTGATCGATGATGTTCTGACAACGGGTGCAACCGTCAATGCCTGCAGCATGAGCCTCCTGAAGGGGGGTGCCACAAAAGTTGATGTCCTGACCTTTAGTCGGGTTGTTCGCGCTTCAAACACGGCTATATAGTACCGACAGCGGCGCATAAAATTCTCTACGTAAAGAAGTAACCGATGAAAAATATTGAAATATATACAACGATGTTTTGCCCCTTCTGCTCACGTGCAAAAAAACTGCTCAACAGCAAAGGGGTAAATTATAAGGAGATAGATGTTACGGTCGCGGGCGATCTTCGCGAGGAAATGACACGGCGTGCAAATGGCGCCTATACTGTCCCGCAGATTTTTGTGGACGGCGAGCATGTCGGTGATAGCGACTATGTCCATATGCTTGATGCAAACGGAAAACTTGATAAGATTTTAGGAATCAGCTGATCCTGAAGGGAGAATGAGATGTCGTCTTTTACCGCAGCATGCGTACAATTAACAAGCAAGGGCGACGTTCAGGAAAACCTCGAAACGGCTACTGCTTTGATTAAAGAGGCCGCAGGCGCCGGTGCAGACTTCATCACGACGCCCGAGGTCACCAACATGTTGGAGCCTCACAAGGCAGAGGCGCGCGCCAAGGCACAGCTTCAGAAAGATGATGTCACTCTAAAGTCCTTCCGCTCCCTTGCGGAAGAAACCGGCACGTGGATCCTGGCGGGGTCCCTTGTGATCAAAAAACCGGACGATGACCGTCTCGCCAACCGCTCCTTCCTGATCCGCCCTGACGGGCGCATAGCGGCTCAGTATGACAAAATTCATATGTTCGATGTGGAGTTGGATACTGGCGAGACTCATAAGGAAAGCCGCGCCTATGCGCCTGGGGATGCGGCCCATTTGGTTGAAACGACATGGGGCACGGTTGGGATGTCAGTCTGCTATGACGTGCGTTTTCCTCATTTGTATCAAAAACTCGCTCTTGCCGGTGCGGGTGTTTTGACGGTACCGGCGGCCTTTACGGCAATCACGGGGCAGGCACATT
>CALEMG010000049.1 GCA_937910835.1 uncultured Alphaproteobacteria bacterium
GCACATTATTTCAGAGCTTAGCCAATAAATGGCCAGAAGAAAATTATCTGGTTCACACTTCTTTTTGCCGGTGCTCTCTCGGGCATTGCCGGCCTTTCGGAGGTAAGCGGCCCAATCGATCAAGTCGTTCCCTCCATCTCACCGGGATACGGTTTCACGGCGATTATTGTGGCCTTCCTCGGACGGCTTCATCCTGTTGGCATCTTCTTTGCGGGCCTGCTGATGGCACTCACCTATCTCGGCGGTGAGACCGCTCAGAATAATCACGGCTTACCGGTAGCAGTCACCGGTGTGTTTCAGGGGATGGTACTCTTCTTCCTGCTTGCCTGTGATGTGCTCGTCCACTATCGGTTCCGTCTGAATATTGCAAGAAAGGCCACGTCATAATGAGCGGATTTGATTGGATAGTGCCGGTTATCCTTACCGTTATTACGGCAGCGACCCCTCTCGTTTTCGCTGGGATCGGCGAACTCGTGACTGAGAAATCGGGTGTGCTCAATCTCGGCGTTGAAGGGATGATGCTGGTTGGCGCCGTCAGCGGATTTATCACCGCCCTCGTGACAGGGAATTACTTTCTGGCTGTCTGTGCGGCGGCTTTCGCTGGTGCAGTGATGGCGTTCCTTTTCGGCGTTCTCACCCTCTCGCTCATGGCGAACCAAGTGGCAACCGGCCTCGCCCTCACCCTTTTCGGCGTTGGCCTCAGTGCGTTGATGGGTCAGGAATTCGTTGGAGATCATGTTTCCGCGCTGGACAAGCTCAGCATTGCCGGTTTGTCGGACCTTCCGATACTCGGCACCATCTTATTTGCGCAGGAAGCAATGGTTTATCTATCTTTTGCCATGGTCGCGATTGTCAGCTGGTTTCTTTATAAGACGAAGGCTGGCCTTGTTTTGCGTGCCGTTGGCGATTCTCATGATGCGGCGCATTCAATTGGATATCCGGTCATCGCAATCCGCTATCTTGCGGTTATGTTCGGCGGCGCGATGGCAGTTATAGGCGGCGCCTATCTATCGCTCGCCTATACACCAATGTGGGCGGAGTACATGACAGCGGGGCGAGGTTGGATCGCTCTTGCGCTTATCGTCTTTGCAACATGGAAACCCGGGCTGGTACTGGTTGGCGCCTATATGTTTGGCGGCATTACCATTTTGCAGTTGCACGCTCAGGCCGCCGGACTTAACGTACCCTCACAAGTCCTTTCGATGCTGCCGTATCTCGCGACCATAATAGTTCTCGTCCTGATATCGAAAGATGAATCCCGAATTCGAAAACATGCACCGGCTTGCATAGGCAAGATTTTTCACCCGGCGGCATGAGAACGAAAATTTTCTGTTTAAGAAGGAGAAGGTAATGACACGAAAACAACTCTCAGGCCTCGTTGGCGCCATCGCATTGGCTGGTGGATTGCTTATGGGTGGAACAGCGTCCGCAGAAGATAAAATTGGCTTTATCTATGTCGGCCCGATTGGCGATCACGGCTGGACCTATCGTCATGAATTAGGGCGGCAGGCCATACAAAATGAATTCGGTGACAAGGTCAAAACGACCTATGTCGAAAGCGTCAAGGAATCGAGCAGTGAGCCGGTAATCCGGCAAATGGCGGCCGATGGTTACAAGTTGATTTTCACAACTTCCTTCGGCTTCATGAACCCGACCTTAAAAGTCGCCAAGCAATTCCCGGATGTAAAATTCGAGCATGCCACAGGCTATAAGCGGGCGGACAATGTCAGCACCTATTCCTCTCGGTTCTATGAAGGTCGCTATGTCGTCGGGAAAATTGCCGGGAAAATGACGAAATCAAACGTCATCGGATATATCGGCTCCTTCCCGATCCCAGAAGTGGTTCGTGGTATCAACGCGATGACCCTTGCCGCCCGAAGCGTTAATCCCGATGTCACGGTGAAGGTCGCCTGGGTGAATACCTGGTATGATCCGGGCAAGGAAGGTGATGCCGCCAAGGCCCTCATTGATCAGGGTGCTGATATTATCCTGCAACACACGGATAGTCCCGCCCCTCTTCAGGTTGCTGAAAATCGCGGCGTGTGGGCCGTGGGTCAGGCTTCAGATATGTCGAAGTTCGCTCCCAAGGCACAGCTTACTGCTATTATCGACAATTGGGATGGGTACTATGTCGCGCGGACAAAAGCGGTTCTCGACGGAAGCTGGAAGTCTGAAGACACCTGGGGTGGCCTCAAATCAGGAATGGTCGAACTTGCACCCTATAACGAAGCTATTCCTGCCGACGTTGTTGCGTTGGCCGAGGAAACACGAAAAGGTATTGAGGATGGCTCTATCCTGCCCTTCACTGGTCCCTTTAACAAACAGGACGGTTCCGTCGGCGCTAAAAAAGGCGAGGCACTTGATGACGGTGTCCTTCTTGGCTTGAACTGGTACGTAGAAGGCGTCGAAGGACAGCTACCAAAATAAATTGGTTCAACGAGCACATATCTCCGCCGAAATTGACAAACTCGGCGGAGATATATTTTCATTATTTGATTTGAATGGATCCATCCATGGATGACCTGAAAAAGTTCATTCGGAACATGCCAAAGGCGGAACTGCATCTTCACATTGAGGGCAGTCTGGAACCGGAACTGATGTTCGCACTTGCCCGGCGTAACAAAGTCGAGATTCCTTTCGCAACGGTCGAGGAAGTCCAAGACGCGTATCAATTCTCGAACTTGCAAGATTTTCTGGATATTTATTATCAGGGTATGAGTGTCCTGCTGAAAGAGCAGGATTTCTATGAACTGACATTTGCCTATCTCACAAAAATGCAGGAGCAGAAAGTCATCCATGTGGAGATTTTTTTCGATCCGCAAGGACATACGGACCGAGGCGTTCCTTTCGCAACGGTCATCGATGGCATCACCCGGGCGTTGAACGACGGGCTTGAAAAATACGGTATCACCTCAAAGCTCATTCTCTGTTTCCTACGGCACCTAAGCGAAGATGCAGCATTTGCCACCCTTGCCGAAGCTCTTCCTTATCGAGATCGGATCGCGGCCGTCGGCCTTGATTCTTCGGAAATGGGGCATCCCCCCTCCAAATTTGCGCGCGTTTTCGAGAAGGCAAAGGCGGAAGGGTTCCTTGCTGTCGCCCATGCCGGCGAAGAAGGTCCACCTGAGTACGTCTCCGAAGCCCTTGACCTGCTAAAAGTAGACCGGCTGGACCATGGTAACCGAGCGCTTGAAGACACAGCACTGGTGACACGGCTCGCAGACAGCCAAATTGCACTAACGGTCTGTCCTCTCTCAAACTACAAGCTCGCTGGGGTCACAGACATGCGCGCGCATCCCATCAAGAAAATGCTGGACCTTGGGCTGAAGGCGACCGTTAACTCCGATGATCCCGCCTATTTCGGAGGCTATATGAACGAAAATTTCGAGGCAATCACCGAAAGCCTCAACCTCACAAAAGAAGAAATTCTCAACCTCGCCAGAAACGGTTTCGAAGCGAGCTTCTGCAGCGACACGGAGAAGCAGGCGATGATTTCCCGGCTTGAGGCGTATGGGGCCTGAGCCATGCCCAGCCCAACAACAGAGCACCGCCAAATAACCTTCGCAGGGGAAATCCTGACCCTCCCCATCTATATGGATTACCAGGCGTCGGCACCGCTCGACCCTCGGGTGGAAGAAACCATGGCAGACTGTCTTCGGTACTTCCCAGGCAATCCACATAGTAATACACACAGCTTTGGTCATAAGGCCCGGCGCAAGATTGAAGAAGCTCAAGGCCATATCGCAGGGCTGATCAATGCGCGGCCGCATGAGATCATTTTCACGTCTGGCGCAACAGAAGCCAACAATCTTGCGCTACTCGGCATTGCCAACGCCCGAAGCGGTCCGCGCCATGTCATCTCCGTTCGAACAGAGCATGAATCCGTCCTGCAACCACTCGAGTATCTTGCTGCGTACGAAGATGTCGATGTCACATTTCTGTCGGTCGATAAAAACGGTTTGATTAATCTTGATGCTCTCGCATTGGCAATCAGGCCGCAGACAGTTCTGATTTCGGTCATGGGCGCCAATAACGAAACCGGCGTTTGTCAGGACCTCTCCGCCATCGGCCGAGTATGCGCCGAACATGGCATTGCCTTTCACTGTGATGCCGTTCAAGCCCTGGCAACAGAAGAAATTGACGTAGCTAAGCTGAACATATCTCTCCTCAGTCTGTCCGGTCATAAGCTATCTGGCCCGATGGGCATTGGGGCCCTTTATGTGCGGGAAGGAACGGAAATTACCCCGCTCCTCTATGGCGGAGCGCAGCAACGATCGATCCGTCCAGGCACCCTTCCCACGGCTCTATGCGCCGGCCTAGGGGCAGCGTGTCGGTTAATTGCAGAAAACCGAGTAAGCGAACGTGGCCATCTTCAACAGCTTCGCTCAATCATAACGCAGCAACTAAAATCTGAACTGAGGAACGCGATTGAAGTGAACGGGGAAGAGGCGCCC
>CALEMG010000050.1 GCA_937910835.1 uncultured Alphaproteobacteria bacterium
ATTCGTAAGAAACGCCGCCGCCAATGCTGCCCTCGTCCTCATCTTCCGGGGTCAGGTTCCGCTCCCACAGCTTGCTGCCATCCTCCGCCGAATAGGCGGTGACGGTGGTGCTGCTGTCCATGGTATAGACCTTGCCGTTCGCGATCACGGGGGAGGAGAACATGCGGTTCTCATCGTCCGACCCGTCGCCGATATCGACCCGCCAAGCTTCCTTCAGATAATCGCCAAGCTCAAGATGATAGAGTGCGTGGCTCGGGATGCCGCCGGCCTGCGGCCAGTTCGCATTCTCGTAAGGAGGCGGAAGGCGCACTTCCAGATCGGCAAGGCCCGCATCGGCCTCCAGCGTCTGCTCGAGAGAGAGGATCGAGATGCGGTCACCGGGAAGCGGCGGCGGTTCATCATTGCCAAACCAGCTGCAGGCGGCCAGCGTCAGCAGCGCCGAACCTGCGAGGGCTGGTCGCATGGACTGCCGGATCAGGGTGAACCTTGGGCGCATCAGCATCCGATCACTTACCCTCAATCGCGGCAAGAAGCTGGCTCACCCGGCCCTTGACATCCTCGGGCGTGGCGGCGTCATTCCCGATCAAGGCGAGCACCTCTTTTGCCTTCGCGGTGTCGCCATCCTTGATATAGGAAAGCGCCAGCAGTTCATTGGCTGACGCACTCCAGAGGTTGCCCGGCTCCGTCAGCGGGGCAATGCGTTCGCGCACCTGATCGGTGGTGCCGACATCGAGAAGATAATAGCCCGCGAGCAGGGTGGCGAGCGATGAAAATTCGGTATCGACGGAGCCATCAGCGGCGAGTTTTTCATAAACGAGGAGAGCTTTCTCCCCTTCCCCTGCGGCGATCATCGCCTCGGCTTCGCGCAAGGCAGCGAGCGGACGATATCCGGCATTCCCCGATTCTGCGAGGCCCGCAAAGGCGGCCGCTCCTTCACCGAGCTTTTCGCCGGCTACCAGCGCTGCCGCAGCCTCAAACGCGGCGCCCTGACTACGCGACTGACTCTGGGTATAATTCTGCCAGCCAACAAAGGACGCAGTGCCCACGATGATCAGGATCGCGACGCCAATGACATATTTGCCATAGGCCTTCCACAGCGCCAGGGATTTATCCTTACGGACATCCTCATCCACTTCGTTAAAAATATCGGCCACAAATAACTCCAGTTCCGCCGTCAAAATCCGGTGCAAAATAAACCGCCGGGCAAATTTAAGCAAATGTTGTCTCGCGCATCCCGGAAATTTTGATATTTTGGCCGGATGCGCGCGCAAAACAATATAGTATGGCGACCTATATAACCATTCGAATAAGGAATTTCATGAGCGAAGGGCAAATTTTACAACTTGTGGCAATGTTGGCAGTGCTCTTCCTGGTACTGCCGGGCTTCCTTTACTACACGCGGCGCGCCGGCAAGGCGGCACTGTTGCGCAACATCGCGATCTGGCTCGCGCTGGCGCTGGTCATCGCCTTCCTCTACAAGACCTTCGGCGGCGGGTAAGAGGCGCGATCCGGACGGTGCGGGGTCTCCCCCTCCAGAGCGTCCGGGTTATGGTTGAAAATAAGGACGCCGGTTCCCATCCGCGTTGAGACGCAAGGCTCTGGCCGGGAGCCGGGCGATCTCTCAACGGAGAAGTCCCTGTTGGTGTGACGCGGCGGACAATTCCACACCGCCGTCATAAGCCAAATATCGAAGGCTGGCAAACAGAGGTCGCGGCAAATTTCGTCCGAGGGGTCCCACCTGGGCGTCCAAGAAACTGACGGGGATACCGAAATGCAAATTCATGTTTGAATAAGCGCCGGTCCTCGCCGCTCACGACGATACCGATTTTTACCCGGCACAGGACGTCCTAATTATCCGCAAGGCGCCATTAAAGAAAGCGTCCTTTAAAATTCGTCCCAATTCCGGCGATACCAGTTCGCAGAGGGTCTCTTCTTCTTGGCATCATCGACATCGCTATATATAGGGAATTTGGTATCCAAGCTGTCCTTAAACCTCCTTTAAAATCCCCCGAAAAAGGGGCGAAGTGGCAGTGAAATCCAATTCCTCCTAGCCCAAATATTATAGCACAGCCATAGATCATATGCAATAACTCTAATGAAAAACAAACCGAGCTTGCCTAAAACCGCGCGCAGCAACCGCCAAAACCCACGACTCATCCCCTGTTCGCCCGGCCACTTTCCAAGAGAAACCGCAAGTCCCCATTCTATCAAGATAAAATTCTTTACTTGCCGGTTACGGCATATAAAATCCAGAGTCGGACATCTACTGCAAGTTGTTCACATCGAAGGCCGCGTCCCAGAGACTGCCGGGACCGCGAATAAGGAAGACACAGACCGTGCCAAAAAATGCTCTGACGATCCTCACCATCCTGAGCCTGTCTCTCTTCTCCATCGGGAGTGCAAACGCGGACTGGCTGGATAAATTGAAAGACACCGCCAAGGAACTGACCGACAAGGCGGGAGAAATCATTGAGGAAGCCACCCCCGCAGCACCGAGCACGTCCGACGGCGAAGGTCAGGTGAACAAGCCCGCAACGCCGGCCGCCCCTTCAAAACCCGCCACGCCGAAAGCAAAGACCGTAGCGACACCCACGGCCCCGACGGGATCAGCCGTCACCGGCAATAATGACAAAACGCTGGTGATGGCAACGCAGAAGGAGCTCAAGCGCCTCGGCTATAAGATCGGCGTCGATGGCGCCTATGGCCCGACGACAAAAAAACGAATTATCGCCTTTCAAAAGACTCAGAGTATAACGGCAACCGGCAATGCCTCCCCTGAACTGCTGGCCACACTGAAGGCCACGCCGACACCAAAAGCCGAACCAGCCACCGCAACGGCAGCTTCCGCTCCCGCGCCAAAGGCGGAGGCGCCCAAAGCGGAGCCCGTCCCAGCCCCGAAATCGGAGGAGCCAAAGGCTGAACCCGCGGCGGCAGTGGCAACGCCCAAGAAATCCCTCAACCCGGCGGACTATGACCGTGCATATGCCTATGAAGGCGGTGCCCCGGAGTTGGAGGGAAAATGGCTGCTGATCAAGGACAGGATGCCGGAACGGTTCTATGCCGAGATCAAGGGCGACGAAATCACGATTCAAAAGAATTTACAAAGCATGAAACCATCTCCCGGCTTTGAGAAGAAAGCCTCAGGTACTGGTATAGTAAGAGTCGCGAGAGAATACTTTGCTAAAACCCCGGAAAAAGACCCACCCGCAGTCGTTTTGGTCCGTTTTGGAAACACGGTAATTACAGCGAAGGTTATCTCGAACGGCTCGCATAAGGTCCTTTTGGGAGCCAAAGGGCCCGATGTGACGGCGCTTCTCGCCCATGTTAAGAGTGGCGGCAATTTCGAGTTCCGCGTCGATAAGTTCGAGCCGTTCCTCTATGGCGAGGACTGGACGACCTTCTCCTCCCCACCACCGGAAATAGCGGCCGCGAAACTGGCGGCGAAGGAAAAACAGGCCGCCGCACAAGCCGCCGCCAAGGCGGAGCAAGAAAAGAAAGCCGCTTATGCGGGCACCCTCACCCCGGAGAGTAAATTGGCCTATGAACAGTGTGAGCAGAACAACTCTGCGAGGACTTTCTATTCATGCCAATGTATTGCAGAAAATATCGAAAGCTACTTGGGCCCGCAGATCGATGAGCAGGCGAAATACTGGAAGCAACGGATCGACGGTTATGAAGGCGCGATCAAGAAGAATAATGCGAATCCCAAACTGACCGCCGAGAAGAAAGCACAATCGGAACAGAACATGCGGCAACAGATAGAGCGCGCCAAAGCCGAAATTGCGAAAATCGAGGACCGCGCCAACTGGGACAATTCAATACAGCAATCCATGGTGCAAAGTGCCGCGCTCCATCTATACAAGGAACCGACTTGCAAAACGGCCGAGGGGATGCGCAAAAAGGAGTATGGCGCCTGCATGAAATCTTCGTCCTTTTCCAAAATAAAAGGCAAAACGCAGGAGGAATACTGCAGCTGCTCAGCCGACAAGGCGGCAGAGCTTTGGCTGAACTCACCTCAGGCCTATAGCTCCAAGGTGGCCGTCAGCATCCCGGTGCAGGCCCGGACATATTGCCGGAAATAAGCGGACGGGTTGAAGCGGCGGCGTGAAAACCGCCCCCTCGCCTCTTTACCCAAATTTCATGATTTGGCCTTAATCTGCTCTTAAATGCAGCGTTCTTGAACGAAGAACCGGAGTTTAGAGTAGATGGCCAGTCAGTCCCTCGATAAGCGCAAACGAGCAATTGCGCAAAACCTCATCGATACCTGCGGGTTGCAGCGCGCCTTTCATGCGGCGAAGCAATATGGCTGGAACGATATCGCCGAAGAAATTGAAAGCGAGATCGAACGGAGTAGCCAGCTTGGCCGCCGCCGCACCGATCCCCCCACTCACCACTAGGGCCTCCGCGCCCTCCCTTCTCTATCCGTTATTGACAATGCCGGTTCCGCGCAGGCATGGTTCTGGAAAAAACGGAAGGGACGAGGGATGAAGATTTACTGGATACATGCACAGGCGCCGATGCGCGTGCTCGCGCTCATCAAGCATTTGGGCGTGGAAGCGGAGCTGATCCGCATTGATCCCGTGGCGGGCGGCCTGCATACGCCGGAGTATAAGGCGCTCAACCTCAACCGGAAAGCCCCGACGATGGTCGATGGCGATGTGACGCTCTGGGAGTCATCGGCGATCATGGCGCATATCGCAATCAAGGCGGGCTCCGACATGTGGCCTACGAAAAACCTCGACGAGCAGGTCCAGGTCCTGCGCTGGCTCACCTGGAACGAAGGGCACTGGGTCGGCGCGGTCGGCCCTTATTATATCGAGCATATTGTGAAGAAGACCTTCAACATGGGTCCGCCCGACGCAGAGGTTCTGGAAAAAGCCGCGAAGAACTGCGTGAAATATGCAAAAGTGCTGGAGGCGCATCTGGAGGGGCGTGATTTCGCCGCTGCGGGCCGCCTGACCATCGCCGACTTCGCCCTTGCCTCCATGGCGCGCTACTGGCGGGAGGCGGAGATGCCGTTCAATGAGTTCCCAAACATCACCCGCTGGCTCGATGGTCTTGAGCAAATCCCCGCCTGGAAGGATCCCTGGCCCGAGGAATAGAAGCGGCTCAGATCACATAGGTATAGAGGAGCCAGAGGCTACCGATCAGCAGCACGAGAAGCGACAGGACCGCACCGATCTGGCGGAAGCGAAAACTCGCATTGGCGCGGCTGATACCGATGGCATGAAGGCATCTACCGGCCACCAGCATCACCCCCAGAACGGTCACCACATAGACGCTGACGGTGCGCATTTCCAGAAAGGCAAGCAGCAGGAGCGAGATCGGCACATATTCGATGAAATTGCCATGGGCGCGGATCGCCGCCTGCAGCCCCTTATCACCGCCATCGCCGAGGGAGACCTTGGCCCGCCGCCGCTCCAGCGAGGTGCGCAGGCTCAGGAAGAAAAAGATCAGCCCAAGCAGGGCCGCGAATATGGGTGTCACCGTTACATGCATAATAATATCCCCCTTTATTCCCGATTTTGCATGCACCTTAGGCGGAATTACGCCCG